>CAVKCU010000058.1:0-7988 GCA_963654645.1 Clostridiales bacterium
GCTCGAAGCCGAGGAACTTCAGGATGCCCTGATTGACAGAGGGATGGAAGCGCAGACCGCCCTTGTAGGGGCCGATGGCGCTGTTGAACTGCACGCGGTAGCCGCGGTTCACCTGCACCTTACCGGCATCGTCCACCCAGGGCACACGGAAGCTGATGATGCGCTCGGGCTCCACCAGACGCTCGATCAGAGCGGCCTTCTCGTACTCGGGGTGCTTTTCCACAACGGGCTGGATGCTCTCCAGCACCTCGCGCACAGCCTGCAAAAACTCGGGCTCGTTGGCATTGCGCTTTTCCAGACCCTCGTAAACGCGCTTCAGGTATTCATTCGTCAGCATAATAGAATACTCCTTTTCCCAATTACTCTATAAATTTGAAAAAGCGGAAATGCCGCTGCCCGCCGCACAGCGGGGGTATCCTTGCAGATGCCGGGCGCTTCCGGTTCTCCATGCGTGCACGGCACGCCCGCACACGCGGGCAATGCTTACTTTACTATTATAAAGCTTTATGGTGGGTTTTACAATAGCAAAACGCAGAATTTGTTTAAAAAAACAGATAAAAAGTAACAGCTGCTTCACAAAACGAAAATTAAAAGCCGGAATGTGCTGCGAACCTTGTTTTTTAAAGTGCACCGCCACTCCAAAGCCACCCGGAAAAGAATGTCTTTTTCGCGGCAGCGGGCTTATGTAAGCAAAAAGCCCTGTGTCACAACGGGCACAGGGCAGGGTACAGTTACTTCTTCAGCAGCTTTTCGCAGGCGTCTGCTGCGCCTTCCAAAAACTCGCCGCCGTAGGTCTCGATCATACCGGCGTCGGAAAGCTGGGCCAGCTGGGGGTCGATGGGGCACTTAGCCAGCACGGGCAGGCCGTGCTTGGCAGCCACCTCGTCCACATGGCTGTTGCCGAACACATTGATGTGCTTGCCGCAGTCCGGGCAGACGATGTAGCTCATGTTCTCCACGATGCCCAGCATGGGCACCTTCATCATCTCGGCCATGTTCACGGCCTTGGCCACGATCATGCTCACCAGCTCCTGGGGGCTTGCCACCACCACGATGCCGTCCACGGGCAGGCTCTGGAACACGGTCAGGGGCACATCACCGGTGCCCGGGGGCATATCCACGAACAGGAAATCCACGTCCTTCCAGACCACATCGGTCCAGAACTGCTTAACGGCACCGGCGATGACCGGGCCGCGCCACACAACGGGGTCTTCCTCGTTCTCTACCAGCAGGTTGATGCTCATCACATCAATGCCCATGCGGCTCTGGATGGGCCAGCAGCCCTTGTCGTCCGCCATGGCACGACCGTGGATGCCGAACAGCTTGGGGATGGACGGGCCGGTGATATCGGCATCCAGAATGCCGCAGTGGTAGCCGCGGCGGGCCATAGCGCAGGCCAGCAGGGCGCTGGTCATGCTCTTGCCCACGCCGCCCTTGCCGGAAACAACGCCGATGACCTTCTTCACACTGCTGTTGGGGTTGGGGGCATCGTGCTGCGGAGCGGCATCGCGGGAAGAACAGGCTGCACTGCAATTAGAGCAGTCATGGGTACATTCTTCACTCATTCTCTTTGTCGCGCACGGCAGGGGCAGGACCCGGGCAGTGCGCTTCCTCCTTGCTCAAAATACAGGCGGGGGCTTGCGCCCTGCCTGACCACTGTTAACTATACCATAAAAAGTGCGCAGAAACAACCCATAGCGCCGCTCATGTTTTGCAAAGCCGCTGCATAGGCTGAACCGTGAACGCCCGTTCCGGGGCAGGGGGAGGTGCAGGGTGCGGCAGAACTACTTTAAAAACGCGGCGCTGCTTACCGGCTCGGACGTGGTGCTGCGGCTGGCTGGCATGGGGCTGCGCATCTGGCTGGCAAACGCCTTGGGCGGGGCGGGCATGGGGCTGTATCAGCTGGTGCTGGCGGTGTATGGGCTGTTCGTCACGCTGGCTACGGCGGGCATCTCGGTGGCGGCTACCCGGCTGCTGACCGAGGAACTCAGCCGGGATAAAGCCGCTGCGCGCGGGATGCTGGTGCGGCTGGTGCTGGCAGGGCTTGGGCTGGGCGGGCTTGCCATGATCGCCCAGCTTGCCACCGCAGGCCTTGCGGCAAAGTGGTGGCTGGGGGATATCCGCGCCGCTGCCGCGCTGCGCACCTCGGCGCTGGGGCTGCCGTGGATGGCTATCTCGGCGGTGCTGCGCGGCTTTTTTCTGGCACGGCGGCGGGTAGAGCCCAACGTGCTCAGCCAGCTGGCTGAGCAGGCGGTGCGCATTGCCGCGGTGGTGTGGGCGCTCTCCCGCACACAGGGCTGGCCGGACGGCAGCCGCTGCGCGCTGGTGTTGGCCGCTACCGCCCTGAGCGAGGCTGTATCCACTGCCCTGATGGCGCTGTTTTACCGGCGGGAGGCGGCACGCTGCTTCGGCAGCACAACGCCGCGCCCGCCAAGGGAGGTGTCCCGGCGGCTGTGGGACATCCTGTGGCCGGTGGAGGGCGGCAGGGCGCTTTCCAGCGCGCTGCACACCGCCGAGAATATGCTGGTGCCCGCCTGCCTTGCGGTGTATCTGGCAGCCTCCGGCGGGCGCACCGCTGCGCTGGAGCAGTACGGCACTTTAAAGGGCATGGCGCTGCCGCTGCTCAATTTTCCCTTCGGGCTGCTGGGCAGTCTGGCGGTTTTGCTGATGCCGGAGATCACACAGGCGCATATCGAAGGGCAGACCGCCCGGCTGAACGCGCTGTTGGACCGGATGCTGCGGCTCACGGGGTATTTCTCCGCGCTGGCAGGCACGCTGTTCTGGGTGTGGGGCGAGCCGCTGGCGCAGCTGCTCTACCATAGCTCGGAGGCTGGTTTTTATCTGGAGACCCTTGCCCCAGCCATGCCGCTGATGTATCTGGAAAGCATGGTGGACGGCGCTATGAAGGGCATCGGGGAGCAGAAAGCCGCTTTCCGGTACAGTGTATGGGACGCGGTGCTGCGCATTGGCGGGGTGGCGGTGCTGCTGCCTCGGTACGGGATGCGGGGCTTTCTGGCGGTGATCCTGCTTTCCAGCCTTTATACCTGCGCGGCTAATACCGGGCGGCTGCTGCTTTCCAGCGGTACAGGGCATGCCTTCCGGCGCTGGCTGGGTGCGCCGCTGCTGGCGGCTGCCGCCGCCGGTGCCGCCGGGCGGGGTGTGCGCCGGGCGCTGGCAGACTTTCCGGCTCAAGGGCTGCCGGGGCAGCTGGCAGTGCTGACGGCGGGCGGCACGGTGACTGCCATCGTGTTTTTACTGGCGGCGCTGCCGCTGGGACTTTGGGAGGAAGTGCGGGCGGTGCTGCGGCAGACAAAGACCGGGAAAAACAGGGGAAAGTGATAAAAACGTAAATTTTCTGGACACAGGCAGGGATTGTGAGTATAATACAAACGTGTAGTTGTATCCTTCCGGCATTGTCGGGGGGAACACTGCCGAAAAAAGCAGTGCAGGAAGCAAAGCGTCCCGCGCTGAGAGGGAAAAAGAGGATCGTAAGTGAAAGATAGAACCAAGAATACCCCGCAGGTGCTGCTGCGCCGTGCGCTGCTGGTGCTGATGGATGCTGCCATTGTGGCATTCAGCTTTTATTTTGCTCTGCTGCTGCGGGCAGATGGTGCCGTGGAGGCCGTGTGGTGGCCACATAACCGCGCCCTGCTGTACGAAAATCTGCCGTGGATCGTGGCGGTGTATATCATCTGCTTTTTGGCAGGCGGGCTGTACTCGGTACTGTGGAAGTACGCCGGTGAGCGGGATCTGATCCGCCTTGCCGGGATGATCGCCGTGCCCACCGCTGTGGTGTATGTGGTGAACCGCCACTTTATCCACGGCGTGCTATTCAATTCTGCCAACTGCATGGCGTCTGTGCTCATCTTTTTGTTCGTCGGCGGTAGCCGGCTGGCATGGCGGCTGTTTTTGAACCACCCGCTGGGCGAGCGGCTGCGCAAAGTGCCCGCCAAGGACCCCAACCGCCCGGTGATGATCGTGGGTGCGGGCGAAGCCGGTGCGTGGGCAATCAACGTGTGCAAATCCAATAAGGAATATGGTCACGCCGTAGTGGCGGTGGACGATGACCCCGCAAAGCTGAACCAGACCATCCACGGCGTACCGGTCAAGGGCACGCTGGAGGATATCCCGGAGCTGTGCAAGCGCTACGGCATCCACAGCATCATCATTGCTATCCCTACCTTAAAGGGTAGTAAACTGAGCCATGTTATCGACCTGTGTGTCAGCACCCACTGCGCGGTGCAGGTGCTCAGCGACCCGCAGCTGGTGGGCAGCGGCGCACCCCAGCAGGAGGTGTTCCGCGAGCTGAACCCCGCCGACTTCCTCTCCCGCGAGGAGGTCACGCTGGATACCGACAAAATTTCCGGCTACCTTACCGGAAAAACGGTGCTGGTAACGGGCGGCGGCGGCTCCATCGGCAGCGAGCTGTGCCGTCAGGTCATGCGCTTCAAGCCCGGCAAGCTGCTCATTTTTGATATCTACGAAAACTGCGCCTACGAGCTGCAGATGGAGCTGCAGCAGAAGTACGGTCGCGACATCCCGGTTACGGTGCTTATCGGCTCCATCCGGGATAAAAAGCGTCTGGACGAGGTATTTGATACCTACCACCCCACGGTGGTGTTCCACGCGGCGGCGCACAAGCATGTTCCGCTGATGGAGGTAAGCCCTGCCGAGGCGGTGAAAAACAATGTGCTGGGCACCAAGAACCTTCTGGTCAGCGCCAGCGAGCATGGGGTGGAGCGCTTTGTGCAGCTTTCCACCGATAAGGCTGTGAACCCCACCAGCGTTATGGGCTGCACCAAGCGCATCTGCGAGATGCTCATCCAGACCTTTGCGGGCAACACGGATATGAAGTGTGTGGCGGTGCGGTTCGGCAACGTGCTGGGCAGCCACGGCAGCGTCATCCCGCTGTTTGAAGCCCAGATCAAAAAGGGCGGACCGGTCACTCTGACCGACCCAAACATCGTGCGCTACTTTATGACCATCCCGGAGGCAGCCCAGCTGGTGCTGCAGGCGGGTGCGCTGGCAGAAAGCGGCAATATCTATGTGCTGGATATGGGCGAGCCGGTGCGCATTATGGACTTGGCAAAGCAGCTCATCCGCTTTTACGGCTACGAGCCGGGCGTGAATATGGAGATCAAGATCGTGGGGCTGCGCCCCGGCGAAAAGCTTTACGAAGAGCTGATGATGGACGAGGAGCAGGACAAGATGCGCCGCACCCAGCACAACAAGATCTTTGTGGCAAGCCCCCGCACCATCGATCTGGCTGAATTCTACGGGCAGCTGCAGACACTGGAAGCCGCTGCCGCCCACAACGATGAGGGCGTGGTGCGCCAGCTGGCGGCTATGATCCCCACCTTTACTCCCACCCGGGAGAACCTGAAACTGTAACTGCTTGAACTGCGGCACTGGGCCGCATGGGATAAACCGCAGACCGGAAAATGCCGGGCTGTGCAAAACGAGAGGGATGTTATTATGGAAAAGAAACCGTTTCTGACCGAGGCGATGGCACAGCAGATCATCGAGGATGTGCCTACGCCGTTCCACGTCTACGACGAAAAGGGCATCCGGGAGAATGTCCGCCGCATCAACAAGGCTTTCAGCTGGAACAAGGGCTTCAAGGAGTATTTTGCGGTCAAGGCACTGCCGAATCCTGTCATCCTGCAGATCCTCAAGGAAGAGGGCTGCGGCGTGGACTGCTCCTCCCTGACCGAGCTGATGCTCAGCGAGGCGTGCGGCTTTACCGGTCACGACATCATGTTCTCCTCCAACCAGACCCCTGTGGAGGATATGCAGAAGGCCTACGAGCTGGGCGCCTACATCAATCTGGATGACGCCACCATGGTGGAGTTTCTGGAGCGGGTGGCTGGTGTGCCGCAGGAGATCTTCTGCCGCTACAACCCCGGCGGGACCTTCCAGCTGGGCGAGAGCGAGGAGGGCTTTCAGGTCATGGACAAGCCCGGCGATGCCAAGTACGGCATGACCGAGCAGCAGATGATCGACAGCTACAAAAAGCTGATGCAGAAGGGCGCAAAGCAGTTCGGCATCCACGCGTTCTTAGCCTCCAATACCATCTCGGACGCCTACTACCCGGAGCTGGCAGCCATCCTGTTCCGGCTGGCTGTCCGGGTGCAGCAGGCTACCGGCGCCCATATCAGCTACATCAACCTGTCCGGCGGCGTGGGCATCCCGTACCGCCCGGAGCAGACCGAGAACGATATCATGGCTATCGGCGAGGGTGTGCGCCAGAAGTTTGAAGAGATCCTTGTGCCCGCCGGTATGGGCGATGTAGCCATCTTCAGCGAGATGGGGCGCTTTACCACCGGCCCCTACGGCGCGCTGGTGTCCACCGTCATCCACGAAAAGCACATTTATAAGGAGTACATCGGTCTGGACGCCTGCGCCGCAAACCTGATGCGCCCCGCCATGTACGGCGCTTACCACCACATCACGGTGCTGGGCAAGGAGAACGAGCCCTGTGACCACAAGTACGACGTGGTGGGCGGCCTGTGCGAGAACAACGACAAGTTTGCCATCGACCGGATGCTGCCCAAGATCGACATCGGGGATATCCTTTACATCCACGATACCGGTGCCCACGGCTCTGCTATGGGCTACAACTACAACGGCAAGCTGCACTGCGCTGAGGTGCTGCTGTGCGAGGACGGCTCTCACCGGCTGATCCGCCGCGCCCAGACCCCGCGCGATTACTTTGCAACGCTGGACTTCCTGCCCTTCCTCAAGCCCCTGTTTGAGGACTGATCCGCCCTTTGCACCCTAAGGTGCATCTGAAAAGTCGAAAATTTAGTCTATTTCTACAAGCACAGCTGGATTTTGCGTTAAACAGCCTTGAAATCCACAAAGGATTCCTGCGGCTATTTGCCTTAAATCCCGCTTGTGCTTGCGAAATATTCGTCATTTTCTTTGTTTTCAGATACACCCTAATAAAAACGAGGTATGACGCATGTTTTTTGGCTTTCAGCTTACCCTTGGCCTGATGATGGCCTTTTACGGCTTTTCGGTGATAAAAAATCCCCGCGTGTGGGGCGATCAGGGGCGCAGGGCGGTCAAGGCCGAAAACTTTGAGGAATACTGCCGCCAGAACGGCCAGTTCTTTTTAAAGGCAGGCTGCGTTGTGGCGGTGATCGGTGCACTGGATGCCCTGATCACGCTGGACGCCCTGCTGTACGCTCTGCTGTACATTTTTGGCTTGGCGTTTGCCTTCTACCCCCTTACCCGCTGGTGCAAGCAGAACGAGGGCTTCTCCTGGCCGTGGCCCCACGTCCAGAGCGAGAAAAAGCGCATCAAGGAACTGCGCCGCGAACAGCAGGCACAGGAGAACGAGGAAAAAGGGGAGAAGTGATTCCCTTAATAAGGCTTAGATAGCAAAAGAACCGCTCCCGGTCACGCTGCAACCAACGTGACCGGGAGCGGTTTTACTGTTTGTGGATAAGGGGACGCTTACTCGGCGTCCTTCGGGTCGGTCATCAGCTCCTTGATGCTGGGCACAACGCCGCCCAGATTCTGCAGCTCGGAGGGGATGATGATCTTGGTAGCCTTGCCGTTGGCAACTTTAGCCAGTGCCTCAAGGCTGCGGATAGCCAGCACCTTGTCGCTGGGCATAGCCTCGTTCAGCAGGCGGATGGCATCGGCGTTGGCCTTCTGCACAGCCAGAATGGCCTGCGCTTCACCCTCGGCCTCCAGAATGCGCTGCTGCTTTACGGCGTCGGCGCGCAGGATGGCGGCTTCCTTTTCGCCCTCAGCGGCGGTAATAGCGGCCTGCTTTTCACCGTCTGCCTTCAGGATGACGGCGCGCTTCTCGCGCTCAGCCTTCATCTGCTTTTCCATGGCCTCCTGGATCTCCCGCGGCGGGATGATGTTCTTCACCTCCACGCGGTTCACCTTGATGCCCCACTTGTCGGTTGCTTCGTCAAGGATGGCGGTGATCTTGCCGTTGATGACATCGCGGCTGGTCAGGGTGTGGTCCA
>CAVKCU010000059.1:0-7972 GCA_963654645.1 Clostridiales bacterium
ACGCTCAGCTCGCTCTCGTCGATGACGACAGCGTTCTTGACCATCTGCTCCAGCTCGGTGATGCGGTTCTCCACCAGACCCTGGGTGTTCTTGGCCTCGTCGTACTCGCTGTTCTCGGACAGGTCGCCGTGGCTGCGGGCTTCCTTGATCTCTTCAGCCAGCTCCTTGCGGCGGACGGTTTTGAGGTATTCCAGCTCCTCCTGCATTGCCTTCAGACCGGCAGCGGACATCTTGATCTCTTGTGCCATTTGAGAATCTCTCCTTGTTATTAGCTGTATTTCTTTCGCGCAGCCACAAAGCCGCACAGGAATGCCATTTTGACTACACTATTATAATAGCAAGCCGGTGCCTTGTCAACAAAAAAGGCGGTGCTGGGGCAAAAAAGCACGCAGAACGGAAAAACGGCAGGGGCAGGGCTGCTTAAAGAGTGATACTTTCGATAATTCGTGCTCTTTTTTGGCATTTCGTGCCGTTTCTCTTCCAAAACACGATAACGTGTATTATAATGGAGATACCGTAATACATACCCCCCCCCGTAAATAATACGAGGGGAAAAAGGAGGTTGTACCATGAAGCAACGCAAGCTTATCCGACGTGCAGTATCGGCAGCGCTAGCCGGATGCATGATGTTCACCCTCTCAGCCCCGGCTCTGGCTGAGAGCACCGATGCACTGATGCAGCTGAACCTCAGCGGCAAAGGTGCGGTCAGTGTGCTGGATGCGGAGAACGGCTACGGCATCACAGTTAATGGCGTAGAGGTCACAGATGCTAACAAGGACGATGTCCTTGCAGGAACCTCGAATGCCGGCAAGCTCAAGTACGAGAATGGTGTGCTCCGCACCGACAATACAAGACTGAACGGCTCACTCAGAATCAATGCCCCTAATACGGACATTGAGCTGAACGGTGGTCAGAACATCGCTGCGGGTGGCATTACATCTATTACTGCCGCAAACAATGTTACGATTACTAGTGATAAATTTTCGGCGATTTGGAATACAACGGACATTGATTGTGATGGCGTTTTGAAAATCAGCGGCGGGCAGTGGGCCGTACATGACAGTCTGACTGTAACGAAAGCCAGCGCCGTGGAAATTGAGGGTGAATACCCGGGAAGTGTGATATACGGCAGCGCTGATATCACCTGCAACGGCCCTGTGACTATCCGGAATAAGGATTCGTCCGGTAAGGTCGCCAGCAAGGGCTTCACCTACAACCGCACGGATGGTGCAGACTACGTCTACTTCACCAGCGAAGATGCAGAGACGGAAGCCATCGACGGAAGCATTACCCCCATCCCGTCCGATGCACCCTACAGCTATCTGCATATTGAGGAAAAGATATTTTCCGCAATTACCGTAAACAATGGTATCGCTAAAGTGGGCGGAAGCGAAGCACAAACGGCCTTCAACGGTCAAAAAGTGACCGTCACCGCCCAGATCGATGAAACTGACGAGCGAAAATTTGACGGCTGGGAGGTAGTAAAGGCTCCCGCAGGCTTTACGATCTCTGCCGAAAAACTGGCGCAGAAGGAATTTTCGTTCATCATGCCTACAGGCAATGTGGAGCTGACCGCACACCACAGCAACAAGCTTGAGGTGTCCGGCGGTACTGCCAAAGTGAACGGCAACGCGGTGGACTTTGCCCGCCCGCAAGCGGACGTGAGCGTGACTGCGGCTGACCGCAGCGCGGATGGCTACCAGTTTGACCACTGGGAAGTGTCCGGCGGTGATATCGGCAAGAGCGGGGATGACCTGAAAGCCAACCCGCTGAACTTTACCATGCCGGATGCGGCGGTCAAGCTGACTGCTGTGTACCGTGCCGCTGTCAAGGTGTCCAACGGTACCGCTCAGGTCGGCACCGAGAGCGGCGAAACGGTGTATGCGCTGAAAGGCGACACCGTCACCGTGACCGGCCACGACAGCAACGCAAGCTTTTCCAAGCTCGTAGGCTGGAAGCTCAAAAAAGGCAGTCTTACTGCGATCACCGATGCAGACGGCAACAGCCTGAATGTTACGGTAGACGCAGAAAACAATTATCTGCTGGATGCCAATGGGGAAAAGATCAAAACCGAAACCTTTACGTTCACCATGTCTGACAAGCCTGTGGAGCTGAGCGCTGTCTACAGCATTCCCGCCATCGCAATGAGTCTGCCGGTCATCGTGGAAGGCGGTACGATCAATGGCACGCAGGACAGCTTTGTACTCGTAAAGGCGGGCGAAAAAGTCACAGTCAAGGCTGATGCACCCGCTGAGCACATGCAGTTCCATCACTGGAAGGTAGAAGAAGGCACCAGCGCGGACTTTGGCGTAACGATCGGCACGCTTGGCTCTGATACGGAGCAGGGCACTGAGGAGATCACATTCATCATGCCCCGGGGTGCTGTCAAACTGACAGCACAGTGGTCCGCTGCTCCGGCGACCCGACCCGATCCGAATCAGCCGCTGGACGAGGATTTCGGTGTTGATACGCCCCAGCCGAGACCTGAACCGCAGCCTGAACCGAAGCCTGAACCGAAGCCCGAGCCTGAAAAGCCCGAAGAGCCGGAGGCACCTGCAGAGTCCGCCGCCGTTGCTGTTGCAGCGGCTGCCATTGGCGGCGCAGCAGTCTGGGGCGGCTATGAGATCACTACCCGCGTTATCCTGAAGAGCCTGCTGCCCGCAGCTGCAGCCATCCCCAAGACTCAGGGTCAGCTGGCTGAGCTGCTGTGGCAGAACGCAGGCTGCCCCCAGCCCACCGTTGCACAGGCCACCGATGCCGCTGCCGCCGCCCTCTGGTGTGTCGAGCAGGGCTATCTGGAAAAGGATTTTGCTCCGGAAAAGTATGTCCCCAAATACAAGGTGATCCGTATTCTCAAGCAGGCTAAAAGCGCAGCATAATCTCTGATATCCTCTCACATCATCTCATAAAAAGGAACCGCGGAGCGTCGCAGACGTTCCGCGGTTCCTTTTGTTCAGCCTCTTCAGACCAGCTTAGGCACTTCCTCGCCCAGCAGCTCAGCCAGCCGGGCGTGCCCTTTGCGGGTCAGGTGCATAAAATCCACCTCGTTGAACTCACACTCGGCGGCATCCATAAAGTGCACGCCCTGCCGCTCGGCTACGATGCGCAGCTGCTCGGCGACCCCGCGGGATTTCTCCACGCAGCCTGCGCCCATGACGGCATCGTGGAAGCCGTCCTTGATGCAGGGCGGCGCCACCACCAGAATGTTAGGCGCTTTGCCGCCCCAGCAGTCCACGCTCTTGACCTTGAGCAGCAGCCGCTCCATGCCCGCGCCGATGCAGGCGGCGTTTGCGCCAAAGCGCTCCTTGACGTCATTCGTGCCCAGCATGATGATGAGCAGGTCGATGACCTCGTGGCTCTTGAGCAGGGCGTATGCCACGCTCAGCGCATCCATGGACTCATGCAACGGATCTACGAACACGGTGGTGCGTCCGGAAAGCCCCTCCTCGGTGACCAGATACTCCTCGCCCAGCGCCTTCTGCAGACGGCAGGTCCAGCGCTCGTCCTCGTTGAAGCGGATGCCGTGGTCGGCGCAGTCGTTGGGGTCGGCGCAATAGCCGTGGGTGTTGGAATCACCCAGACAGAGAATATGCTTTTTCATGACCAAATCACTCCTTTTCCATCGTCTGCCGGAAATAGTACACAGCGCCCACCATACCGGCATCGTTGTGCAGCTGTGCGGCGCGAATTTCCAGCCCCTCGGCAAAGGCGGGCATGACCGATGCCTTCACCTTTGCGGCAATAGGGTCGATGAGCAGCTTCTGCTGGGCAGACACGCCGCCGCCGATCAAGATCAGCTGCGGGTTGAAGATATGCACCATGCCCGCCAGTCCCTGCGCGATCTCATCCGTCCACGCGTCCAGCAGCGCCAGCACCATCTCATTGCCCGCTTCTGCAGCGGCAAAGATGGCGCGTCCATCCTTCCATGCCGGGTCCTTTTCCTGCGCGGCGCGCACAAGGGCGGTAGTGGCGGCGTAGCGCTCCCAGCAGCCCTTTGCGCCGCAGGTGCAGTCCGCGCCGTCCAGCGCGTGGGTGCGGTAGTGACCCAGTTCGCCGCCAAGACCCCGCGCACCCTCCAGCAGACGTCCGCCGGTCAGGATGCCGCCGCCCACGCCGGTGCCCAGCGTCACGCCAATGACGTCCGTATAGCCCTGTGCGCCGCCGACCCACACTTCCCCAAGGGTCATGCAGTTTGCATCGTTGGCTACTGTGACCGGCAGACCGAAGGTCTTTTCCAGCTCGGCTTTGATGGGTGCGCCGATGTAGTTGGGCAGGCTGCCGCAGGTGCCCGCCACGATGCCCTTGCGGCTGTCGATCTGCCCGGTGGCAGAAACGCCGATGCCCGCAAGGCTTTCCGCCGGGATGTTCTGCGCGGCAAGGAAGGTCTGTGCAGCTTTGAGCACCGTGGTCAGGATGGGGGTGCGGTAGCCGTCAAAGCTTACGCTCTCCTCGGCTTTCGCCAGCACCGCGCCGGCTTCGTCCACGATGCCCAGCTTGACGGCGGTGCCGCCGATGTCGATACCAAGATAGTGTTTCATAGCAGGCACTCCCCTGTGTTATTTCTTTGCGGCGTTGATGGCACCGGTAAAGCGTGCGGTGATCTCTGCCGGGCGGGTAATGGCACCGCCCACCACCAGCGCAAAGGCACCGGCTTCCAGCGCCTTGACCGCCTGCTCCGGGTAGTGGATGTGCCCCTCGGCAATGATCTTTGCCGGGCACTCTGCGGACAGCTTGCGGATGAAGTCAAAGTCGATATCATCAATACCGGTGGTCTCCGGGGTATAGCCGCGCATGGTGGTGCCCACAAAATCGGCACCGGCTTCGGCGCAGAGCATGGCGTTTTCAAGGTTATCGCAGTCCGCCATCACCAGCTGCTCGGGGTACTTTGCCTTGATGGCGCGGATGAAGTCCGCCGAGGTGGAGCCATCCGGGCGCAGCGCACCGGTGCCCTGCACGGCAAGGATATCCACCCCGCAGGCCACCAGCTCGTCCACTTCCTTCATGGTGACGGTGATGTACATGGGCGTGCCGGGATAATCCTTTTTGATGATGCCGATGACCGGCAGATCCACCACCTGCTTGATCTGGGTAATGTCCCGCACGGTGTTGGCGCGGATGCCCACAGCGCCGCTCATGGCGGCAGCTTTTGCCATCAGGGGCATCACGCCGCCCTCCTTGGTGTACAGCGGCTCGTGCTCCAGTGCCTGACAGGACACGATCAGCCCGCCCTTGATCTGTGCAAACAGCTTTTCCTTATCCATGGTCTTACTCCTCCATTCTGATCTTGACGACTGCCTTGCGCACGCTGACACAGCCGTGCTGTACAAGGCCGGGTTTGTGCAGCTCCTCCGGGAAGAACAGCACAAAGCGTCCCCCGCCCAGTGCACCGGTCACCACGCTGGCGCTGGCCTGAAAGCCGCAGTCCCCGGTAAATTCCCCGATCTCCGCGCCGGGCACATTGGTGTAGCCCCAGCCCTCGCTGCCGGTAAGGTCTATTTGCAGATCGGCGTAGCGCCTGTGGTACTCCGGGTGGTAGCCCGCGTCCGGGTGCAGGGTAGCGTCCATCAGGTTGATGAACACGTTATCCCCGTCCACCTCGGTGCGCCCCAGCGGCAGGGCGGCAAGGTCGTGGGTAAGCAGATAGTCAATGGCGGTATCCAAGTTGGGGTGCAGTCCCCTGTACCGTCCCAGATGCTGCAGGGTATCGCAGATCATTTGCGTTTCCTCCAATAAAAGAAGCGCCCGCCTCCCCTCTGGAAAAGAGACGGAGAGGGGCGCTTTTGGTTTGTTACAGCTTTGCGATGGCGGCTTCGATCATGGCCTGTGCCTCAGCCACGACGGCTTCATCCTCGGGGATCAGGCCGGGCATCGGGGCACGCACGCTACCCAGCTCCAAGCCGTACATCCGGCGCAGGATCTCCTTTTGCACCGCGTACAGGTTGCCGTGGGCAGAGCACATCTTATAGATGATGCGGTTGGCCTCGTACTGGATGGCGCGGGCCTTTGCGATCTCGCCCTTTTCCAGATGGGCGTTCATTGCCAGATACAGCTCCGGCATCACGGCGTAGGTGCCGCCAATGCCGCCGTCTGCACCGATGACGCGACCGGAAACAAACTGCTCGTCCGGGCCGTTGAACACCACAAAGTTGCCCTCGCCGCGGGCGGCGATGCCGGCATCCTTGAACATCTGGATGTCCTGCGTGGGCATGGAGCTGTTCTTCACGGCTACCACGTTGGGGTTCTTCAGCATCTCATTCAGCAGGCTCATGGTCAGCGCCGTGCCTGCCAGCTGCGGGATATTGTAGATGACGAACTCGGTGTTCGGGGCGGCAGCGGACATATCGTTCCAGTACTTGGCAATGGCGTACTCCGGCAGATGGAAATAGATGGGCGGGATGGAGGCAATGGCGTCCACGCCCACGCTCTCGGCGTGGCGTGCCAGCTCCATGCTGTCGGCGGTGTTGTTGCAGCCGACGTGGGCGATCACGGTCAGCTTGCCCTTGGCTTCGCTCATCACGGCTTCCAGCACCGTCTTGCGCTCATCGACGTGCTGGTAGATGCACTCGCCGGAGGAGCCGCCCACATACACGCCCTTGACGCCCTTGGCGATCAGGTGGCGGGTCAGTGCCTTGACGCCCTCCACCGAGATGTTGCCCTCTGCGTCATAGCAGGCGTAAAAGGCAGGGATGACACCCTGATATTTTTTGATATCTTTCATGTTTCAAGCCCTTCTTTCTGTAAATTTTAGCCCTTAACAGCACCCATTGCGATGCCCTTGGTAAAGTACTTCTGGAAGATGAGGAAGATGATGATGATCGGCACGGCAGCCAGCGCGGCGCCAGCCATGATCAGACCAAAGTCGGTGCTGTTCTCCGCCTGCAGCTTTGCAATGCCCAGCGAGATGGTCAGGTTGCTGGTGCTGGACAGCATGATCAACTGCATGAAGTAGTCGTTCCAGCTGTTGATGAAGGTAAAGATCGCCAGTGCGCCGATACCGGGCTTGACCATGGGCAGCACGATCTTGACAAAGGTGCGCGCCTCACTGGCGCCGTCGATGCGGGCAGCCTCCAGCATTTCGGTGGGGATGCCCTCACTGAACTGCTTCATCAGGAACACGCCGAACGGCCAGCCCACGATGGGGAAGATGACCGCCCAGATGGTGTTGTACAGGTTCAGGGCGCTCATCTCGCGCAGCAGGGGGATCAGGATGACCTGCTTGGGCAGCGCCATGGCGCAGACGATGAGGGTGAACAGCAGCTTGCGGCCCACAAAGCGCTTTTTTGCCAGCGCATAACCAGCCATGGCGGCGGTCAGGCAGGTAAGGATCATGGACATGACTGCCATGAACACGGTGTTGATCATCCAGCGGATGGCGGCGGGAGCCATGGGCCCCACCGAGAAGTAGACGGGCTCGCCGTCGGCGCTGAACTTGGAGCCGAAGGGCACAGCCAGCTGCCACAGCGGGGCACGCTTTCCGGCAAACAGCTTCTGGTAGTTGGTCAGCACCCACTGGCTGGGCCACCACTCGGGGGTAGTGGCGTTGATGGCAGCGCCGGTCTTGAAGGAGCCGGTGATGATCCAGTACAGCGGGAAGGCGAACAGCACCGCCATGATGCTGATGAGGATGATCGCCAGAATAGTGTAGGCGCTCATCTTTTTCAGTTTACTGGGATGGCGCTTCAACGGTTTTTGCTTTTTTGCAGCAGTTGCACTCATTGTTCCGCACCTCCTTAATTATCCTTGTTGCCCAGCTTGAACTGGACAGCAGACAGAATGGCGATGATCACCGCCAGCACCACGCCCATGGCGTTGCCGTAGCCGTACTTGTACTGCTTGAAGGCGGTGTAGTAGATGTAGTACATAATGGTATCGGTCTTGTGGTTGGGGCCACCGGAGGTCAGCAGCTGGATCAGTGCAAAGCACTGGAAGGAGTTGATGGTGGTGATGACCAGAATGTACAGGGTGGTGGGCA
>CAVKCU010000060.1:0-7965 GCA_963654645.1 Clostridiales bacterium
ACTCCGAGCGCAGCTTGCTGGTGACAAAGGTCTGGCTGCTGTACAGGCCGTGGTGACCGGAGAGCATATAGCAGATGCCGCAGCCCAGCGCGATCAGCTCCAGCCCCGCACCGCTGAACAGCTCAAAGCCCAGCAGAATGGAGGGAATCAGGGCGTTGGTAGCACCGCAGAAGATGGACACCAGCCCCACCGCCGCCGCAAACCCGGCGGGCAGACCCAGCAGCGGGCCGACCACGCAGCCGAAGGTAGCGCCCACAAAAAAGCTGGGCACCACCTCGCCGCCCTTGAACCCGCAGGAAAGGGTCAGCGCGGTGAGGAAGATCTTGCACAGAAAATCCCACGGCAGCGCCTGTCCCTGCTCCACGGCGGCGGTGATGACGCTCATGCCCGCGCCGTTATAGCGCCCCACACCGAAGAGATAGGAAAAGCCGATGACCAGCACACCGCCCGCAAAGACCCGCACCCACGGGTTCGGGAGAAGCTTTGGCGCGAAGTGCTCCATGAAGTGGAGGGTGTAGCAGAACAGCCGGGAGACGGCAGCGCAGGCCACGCCAAGCACGATGACCAGCAGGGCGGTGCGGACATTCAGCTCCGGCGCAGTGAGCGCAAAGTGGGTGGGTGCGATGCCAAAGGCCAGCGAGCAGCCGTAGGCGATGAGGGCGGAGGTGAAGGCCGGGACAAAGGCAGCGGTAAAGGTCAGGCCCACATCCTCCACCATCATGGCAAAGCAGGCCGCTGCCAGCGGGGTGCCGAACAGGGCAGAGAAGAACGCAGCCATGCCGCTGATGGTGGCGGTGCGGCGGTCGTGGTCCTTGAGCCGCAGCAGGGTGCCGAGGTTCCAGCCGATGCTGCCGCCCATCTGCAAAGCAGCGCCCTCGCGTCCAGCAGAGCCGCCGCACAGGTGGGTGAGCACCGTGCCCAGAAAGATGGCGGGCACCAGCAGGATGCTGACCGGCTCGCCGCTCTGCACGGCGCGGAGAACATTGTTGGTGCCCACGCCCTCGCACTTGGTCACCTTATAAAGGGCGGTGATGAGCAGACCCGCCGCGGGCAAAAGGAACAGCAGCCAAGGCTGCGCGGCGCGCAGTTCGGTGGCGTGCTCGACGGCAAGGTGGAACAAGGTGCCCAGCAGCCCGCAGAGCAGTCCCATGGGGACCGCCAGAAAGAACCATTGCAGCGCCACCCGCAGGGCGGCTTCGGCTTCGTGCCGGAATGTATCAAAATCGTTCATAGAATCACCCCTGTATCTTGACATCCAGTCCTTATTTTTTGAACCGATTTAAAATAACACCGCAGGGCAGGGCTGTCAACCCCAAAATGGGCAGAGAAAAACGGTTCTGTTCCATTTTTTGTTTACACCGCTCGCCCGGGTGTGCTATACTGAACAAAAGAGAGACCGCGCGGCAGACGCCGCCGGAAGGATATGGGAGGAAAAAACACCATGGAAGCATCCAAAGTCTACTATACGGATTTCCGCTGTCCGGTGGGCACCAGCCTGCTGGACAAGCTGCGCCGGGTGTGCATTGCCGCCGGCATCAAGGACATCGACATGGACGGTCGGTTCGTTGCCATCAAGATGCACTTCGGCGAGCTGGGCAATCTGGCGTTTCTGCGCCCCAACTACGCCAAGGTGGTGGCAGACCTGTGCAAGGAGCAGGGCGGTATGCCCTTCCTGACCGATTGCAACACCCTGTACCCGGGCAGCCGCAAGAACGCGCTGGAGCACCTGAGCTGCGCCCAGCTGAACGGCTTCTGGCCCATGACCACCGGCTGTCAGGTGATTATCGGTGACGGTCTGCGCGGCACGGATGAGGTGGAGGTGCCGGTGCCGAACGGCGAATACTGCAAGACCGCCAAGATCGGCCGCGCCATTATGGATGCGGACGTGTTCATCAGCCTGAACCACTTCAAGGGACACGAGGCCACCGGTTTTGGCGGTGCACTCAAGAACATCGGCATGGGCTGCGGTTCCCGCGCGGGCAAGATGGAGCAGCACGCTGCCGGCAAGCCCGCCGTGCAGGAGGGGCTGTGCCGCGGCTGCCACCGCTGCGCCAAGGAGTGCGGCTCGGACGCCATTACTTACAATGCCGAAAACAAGGCTGTCATCGACTACGACAAGTGCAAGGGCTGCGGTCGCTGCATCGGTGCCTGCAGCTTTGACGCCATCTATTCTCCCAACGACTGCGCCAACGAGCTGCTGGACCGCAAGATGGCAGAGTACGCCGCCGCAGTCTGCCACGACCGTCCCTGCTTCCACATTTCTCTGGTGCAGGACATCAGCCCCAACTGCGACTGCCACGGCGAGAACGATGCGCCCATCCTGCCGGATATCGGCATCTTTGCATCCTTCGACCCGGTGGCGCTGGATCAGGCTTGCGTGGACGCCTGCCTGAGCGCCACCCCGCTGCCCAACAGCCAGCTGAGCACGAACCTTGCAAAGCCGGGCTGGAACTGCTACCACGACAACTTCAAGGACTCCAACCCCAACATCGAGTGGAAGGCGACCCTTGAGCAGGCCGAGAAGGTGGGCATGGGCACCCGCCAGTATGTGCTGAAAAAGGTATAACGACAAAATGGGGCACTGACCACACGGTCAGCGCCCCATTGCGCTTTAAAGGTTCAGTTTCGGTTTAAGCTTCGCCGTTTGTCTCCGGCACAATGCCGTCCAGCACGGTCTGCAGCGCCTGCCAGTTTTTCAGGGTGCAGCCGGGCAGGGTGTCAGCGTCCAGCCCCGCGTCCGCGATGCGTCCGGTCATGCTGTCCTTATCGCTGAGCAGGTCCAGCGCGGCGTCCTTGATCATGGGCCAAGCCTCGGCAAAGCCCTCCTGCTGGTTGTCGGTCAGACCGTCGTACCAGCTGTAAAAGGCCTCCTGAATGGCCTCCGGGGAGCGGCTGGACATCCGTGCACCCTCCGCCCACTGCAGCAGCGATGCCGCCGCGATGACCGATTTTAAAGAGCAGCCGGATACTCCGGGCCCCCAGCCCAGACAGGGCGCAAAGGCATTGGATGTGCCGGTGATGGAGAACACCGAGTTCTCGTCGAAGTTGCCGGGGTTCAGCTCCCCGGTGTTGGCTTGCGCCGTGGAAGAGGGCAGCTCCGTGCTGCCGGAAGCGGATGCGCTGTCCGAGGCGGGTGCAGCGCTGGATGCGGGGCTGCTGTTGGCAGCCCCGCCGCAGGCTGCCAGCAGGCAGCCCAGCAAAGCGGCGCACAGCAGCAGCGCAAGGGAACGGATATATTTCGATGTCATAAGAAAAACCTCCGTAAACGGTGCTCCGGCAAGCCGCCGGAGCGATGCGGGATCTACACCTTAAGTATACGTTCTGCGCCCGGCGTTGTCAATCGTTCCGCGCAGGACGAATTTCAAGCAGACCTGTGCAGGATATACAAAAATTCGGCTTGAATTTCGGGCAGTTCCACGCATTGACATTTTCCGCGCTGGCTCGTATAATTAGAGCAGACAAGTGAATTTATCAGTGCGTGTAACTGTTCGATCAGGCATGAGCATCAGAGGGAATGCGGTAACGGCATCCCTTTGGTTCTTGTGCCCTTTTTCTTTTTCACAAAAGCTGCGGCATGGAAGCGGAGGAGTGCGGCGATGCAGGCTGTAAAGGTATTCAATAACAATGCGGTGTCGGTGGTCATGCCGGACGGCAGGGAAGCCATTCTCGTGGGCAACGGGCTTGGGTTTGGACGCCGCCCGGGGGACGTGATCGACAAAAGCCGCGTTTCCAAGGTGTACTATGTGCAGAACGAGCTGCAGACCAAGTTCCTCAAGATGCTGGACAACGTCACCCCGCAGGTGATGCAGGCTGCCGAGCGCATCTCGCTGGCGGCAGAAGAGCAGGGCATTCTGCTCAGCAGCAAAAGCACCATCTCGCTGGTGGACCACATCAGCTTTGCGCTGGAGCGCGTGGAAAAGGGCACTTTTCTGCCCAACCTCATGCTCTCGGAGACCCGGATGCTGTACCCGAAGGAGTACGCGGTGGGGCAAAGGGCGCTGGAGCTTGTCAGGCAGTTCTGCGGTGTACAGCTGCCGGAGGACGAAGCGGGCTACATTGCCCTGCATCTGGTAGCCGGTGCGGCAGACGGTGCGCTGGCTTACGATACCGTAAAGTTCGTCAAGGCGGTCAAGGAGATCATCTGCGATACCTATCACTGTACGTTTGAGGAAGAAAGCCTCGAGACCACCCGCCTGACCGTGCACCTCAAGTTTCTGGCGGCGCGCATCCTGCGGCACACCCCGTGGCAGGACGCCGGGCTGGAATCCATGTACACAGTGCTTTTGCAGCGCGACAGCCGCAACGAGGTGTGCTTGCAGCGCATCAATGCCTATCTGCGGCAGGAATTTGATTACGAGCTGGATCATCAGGAGCAGGTCTATCTGCTCATCCACCTGACCAAGATCGTAGGATAAAACGCTTCAACAGGGCGTCCGGAAGCCCTGCGGAATAGAAATCATCCCCCCAAAAACAGTCAAGTCAAAAAGTGAGGAGTATTACACGATGAAAGAGAAAGTCATGAATGGCTTGGAAAAGTTCTCCAAAGCCATGCTCTCACCGCTGTCGTATATCTCGGCAGCAGGCCTGATCCTTGTGCTGGGCGCATTGCTTACCAGCACAAGCCTTAGCGCGATGATCCCCGTTCTGCAGTGGACCCCCATCAAGCTGCTTGGACAGCTGATCTACAACTGCATCATGGTCATCATCAACAACCTCAGCCTGATGTTCTGCGTGGGCATCGCAGCGGCGCTGGCCAAAAAGAACAAGCAGCAGGCTGCCATCATCGGCCTGATGAGCTACTTTATGTACCTGACCGCCGGCAACGTCACCCTGACCCAGCTGGGAATGCTGGCGGAAGCCGATCCCCTTGTGGGTCTGTACGGCACCGGCCAGTCCACCGTGTTCGGCATCCAGACCGTGGATATGGGCGTGTTCGGCGGCATCATTCTGGGTCTGGTCTGCGGCTGGATCTACAACCGCACCTGTGAAAAGCAGTTCAAGGGCATCATCACCCAGATCTACTCCGGCAACCGCTGGTCCTTTACCTGCATGGTGGTCTTTTCCATCCTGTTCGGCTTCGGCTCCTGCTTCTTCTGGCCGCCGGTGCAGAGCGTCATCAGCGCATTGACCGATCTGATCGCCACCTCCGGCAACTTCGGCCTGTTCCTGTACGGCTTTTTGGATCGCTTCCTCATCCCCACCGGCCTGCACCACCTCATCTACACCCCCTTCCAGTTCTCTGCACTGGGCAACAGCCTGACCGTGGGCGATGCCACCTACACCGGCTCCTATATCGTCATGATGATGGAGTACAGCATGGGTCTGCCCTTCTCGGACGGCATCGTGTGGATGTACAACGGCTTCACCAAGACCTTCGGCTACTTTGGCATCGTGGCGGCCTTCATCTTCTGCGCCCGCAAGGAGAACCGCAAAAAGACCGCTGCCGTTCTGGTGCCGCTGGCCTTTACCGCCTCGCTGGCTTCCATCACCGAGCCGCTGGACTTCATGTTCTGCTTCTCTGCTCCCATCCTGTGGGTGGCACACGCCTGCATCTCCGGCCTGTTCATCGTGCTGCTGCACACCTTCCATGTCACCGGCTTTACCAACAACCTCCTCAGCTCGGTGCTGATGAACCTTTCCGCCGGTGCAGATAAGACCAACTATCCCACCCTGTACCTGCTGGCGCTGTGCCAGATCGCAGTGTACTTTGTGGTGTTCACCCTGCTGATCAAGGCGTTTAACCTGCATACTCCCGGCCGGGAAGAGGTGAGCACCGAGACCGCCAAGAGCGATGCCCCCGCCAAGAAGGCAAGCGTGAAGAACGCTGCCGAGGTGCAGTGCGTCATCGACGGTCTGGGCGGCAAGGAGAACATCCTGTCGGTGGACAACTGCTTCACCCGCCTGCGGGTAAACATCAAGGACCCCGCAAAGCTGGACGAAGCTGCCATCAACAAGCTGCCGAACAGCGGCATCGTGAAAAAGGGCACCGATATCCAGATCGTTTACGGTCTGCAGGTAGCCGATATCAAGCGTGCCGTGGAGGCACAGCTGGAAAACCAGTAAACCGCTTTTCCGTGCCCCGGCGGACTGCGCCGGGCTAACCTGAACAATACAAAAAAGGAGCGTTTATACTATGGTCATTACCATCGCTGGCGGCGGCAGCACTTTTACCGCCGGTATCGTCAAATCCATCGCCCTGCGCCGGGAAGAACTGGAAGTAGACGAGATCCGTCTGTTCGACATCAACAAGGAGCGGCAGGACAAGGTTGCCGTTGTGGTGGACTGGGTCCTGCATAAGGAACTGAATACCGACATCAAGCTGGTGGTCACCACTGATGTGCAGGAGGCTTACACTGATACCTCTTTTGTGTTTGCCCAGATGCGCGTGGGCGGCTACGCCATGCGGGAGCAGGACGAAAAGATCCCCCTGCGCCACGGCTGCGTGGGACAGGAGACCTGCGGCTGCGGCGGCATGGCCTACGGAATGCGCACCATCTTCCCCATGATCCAGCTGATCGACGACGTGGAAAAGTATGCCAAGAAGGACTACTGGATCCTGAACTACTCCAACCCCGCCGCCATCGTATCCGAGGCCTGCCGCAAGCTGCGCCCGAAGGCACGGATCATCAACATCTGCGATATGCCCATCGCCATCATTGACGTGGTGGCAGCTGCCATGGGCATCCAGAACAAGAAGGAGATCGTTTACGATTACTTTGGCCTGAACCACTTCGGCTGGTTCACCTCCATCCAGTACCACGGCGAGGACCTGATGCCCAAGCTGCGCGCCTACATCAAGGAGAACCAGATCCTTCTGCCGGAAAGCTACCTCAAGGGCATGGGCGCGCTGACCTCCTCCGCCAGCCAGAACCGCCACACCAAGGGCAGCTGGTACTATGTGTGGAAGGGCGAGTACGAGATCATGGAGAACTTCCCGGAGTACCTGCCCAACACCTACTTGAACTACTATCTGCAGGCCAAGGAATTCGTGGAGCACTCGGACCCCAACCACACCCGCGCCAACGAGGTGGAGGAGACCCGCGAAAAGAACCTGTTCGACGGCATCGACCACTACCTCAAGACCGGCGAGGTGGACGCCAACACCTTCTATGCCGGCAGCCACGGCGACTGGATCGCAGATCTTTCCGCTGCGCTGAAGAACGACACCAAGGCACGCTTCCTCATCATCACCGAGAACCGCGGCGCGATCCCCAATATGCCCTATGACGCAATGGTGGAGCTGCCCGCCTACATCGGCAAGAACGGCCCGGAGGTCATTGCCCGGGACAACATCCCGCTGTTCCAGCAGGGCTTGATGATGCAGCAGCTCAACAGCGAAAAGCTGCTGGTGGAGGGCTGCGTGGAAGGCAGCTACGAGAAGGTGCTGCAGGCCTTTACCCTGAACAAGACTGTGCCCAGCATGAACGTTGCCAAGGCCATTCTGGACGATATGATCGAAGCCAACAAGGGCTACTGGCCGGAGCTGCACTGAGCAGCCGGCTTTCCCGCCGCCGCAGGCATTGCCGCCTGCGGCGGCTTTTTTATGCGCATTGACCTTTGCAAGACAAGGGCTTATAATGAGAAAAAACCATTGAAAGCGAAAGGAAGCACACCCATGCAAAACAGAGCCCCTGCAACCCCCAGCCGCCCGGTCACCGGGCGCTTTGCGCCCAGCCCCAGCGGACGGCTGCATCTGGGCAATCTGGCCTGCAGCCTGCTGGCGTGGCTCAGCGCAAAAAGTCAGGGCGGGCGCATCGTGCTGCGCATCGAGGATCTGGACGCCGAGCGCTGCCCCCGCGTCTACGCCGACTTACTGGAGCAGGACCTTGCGTGGCTGGGGCTTACATGGGACGAGGGCGGCAGCACCGGCGGCGCACACGCGCCCTATTACCAGAGCGAATGCGGGGACATCTATGCCGAAAGCTACCGCAAGCTGGAGCAGAGGGGGCTGGTGTACCCCTGCTT
>CAVKCU010000061.1:0-7900 GCA_963654645.1 Clostridiales bacterium
CCGCTGCGCTGGCCGAGAGCTGGTCGAAGCACCCCATCTCCCTGAGCATCAAGGCCGCCTACGGCAAGCCCATCGACGCCGCCCGGGTCACGGACGTGCAGGAGCTGGGCGGTCATGGCGTGACCGCGAAGGTGGACGGCAAGACCGTTGCCGCCGGTAACGCCCGCCTGATGGAAAAGCTGGGCATCACCGTTCCCGCCGTGGAGGGCGTGGGCACCATCGTCCACGTTGCCGTGGAGGGCAGCTATGCGGGCTATCTGCTCATCGCGGACGTGGTAAAGCCCCACAGTGCCGATGCTATCCGCGCCCTGAAAGCTTCCGGTGTGCGCAAGACGGTCATGCTGACCGGTGATGCACAGCCGGTGGCACAGGCAGTGGCGCAGCAGCTGGGTCTGGACGAGTACCATGCCGGTCTTTTGCCCGGCGACAAGGTGGACCAGATCGAAAAGCTGCTTGCCGAAAAGCAGCCCAAGGAGAACCTTGCCTTTGTGGGCGATGGCATCAACGACGCGCCGGTGCTGTCCCGCGCAGACGTGGGCATCGCTATGGGTGCGCTGGGCTCGGATGCCGCCATCGAGGCCGCAGACGTGGTGCTGATGGACGACGACCCCGCAAAAATTGCGCTTGCCATGCGCATCGCCCGCCGCACCCTGCGCATCGTGCACCAGAACATCGTGTTCGCGCTGGGCGTCAAGGCGCTGTGCCTGCTGCTGGGCGCACTGGGCATTGCCGGAATGTGGGCAGCCATCTTTGCAGACGTGGGCGTGATGGTCATTGCCGTGCTCAATGCCACCCGCGCCCTGTATACGAAGGACCTTGCCGGGAAGTAACGGTCTAAGCTGCGCATCTGCAAAAGAAAGAATATTTTTACCAAGGTTCAGGAAGGTCTGCGGACGTTCCTGGACCTCTTTTTTTAACGGAAGCCGCCGCGCGGCGGGAATGCCCTCTGCTGTCCGTCAGCCGTCTTACGCTTTCTGTTTCAAAAAGTGACGAATCAGCCAAAACTAACCGCAATGTGTTTCAAGAAGTGACACATTGCGGCAAAGAAATTGAACAAATTCTGAATATGTTTCAAAAAGAAACGCAACAAGCCAAAAAAGAATTGTGACACACGGCAGAAAACTATATACTTTTAATCAAGAAAGCCGCAGCGGAATTGTGCAAAGGGTCGGGCTCTTGCACAGCAGGGACTGCGGAAACAAAAAGGAGGACACGTTCTATGACACTTCCCATGATCATTGCTCTGGCAGTGACCGTCCTCATGATCATCCTGATCATGGTGGATAAACTGCCCTTCGGTGCACCCCCGCTGCTGGCGCTGCTGCTGCTGGTGGTGTTCGGCGTCACCGACATCAAGACCGCCTTCGGCGGCTTCGCAAACCCCACCATCGTCATGCTGGCATCCTTCATGGCCATCATCGCGGCCCTGCAAAAGACCAGCTTCATCGTCAAATTCAAGCAGACCATGTTCAACATGGCAAGCAAGGGCGGCTTTAAGGCCTACGTCCTGCTGATCCTCATCGTCATGCTGGGCTGCAGCCTGTTCGGCACCGGCTCCACCGCCTACTATGTGCTGGTCATCGGCCTGCTGTCCACTCTGCCCTACTCCAAGCAGCTGCCCCCGTCCAAGGTGCTGATGCCTGCGGGCTTTGCAGCAAACCACCCGCTGCTGCCCTTCAACACTGCTCTGCAGTACGGCATCGTCATCGCCGTTCTGGAAAGCGCAGGCGTTGCGGCAAACGTCAATCTGGTCAAGTTCTCTCTGGTCAACCTGTGCCTGTCCATCGGCTTCCTGGTATGGTGCATCCTGGCCTACAAGATCATGCCCGACCACCCCATTGCCGAAGCCAAGGAAGAGGCTCTCCACGCCGGTGAGCAGAAGGTCGCTCTGACCAAGAATCAGGAGCTCATCACCTACTTCAGCTTTGTGCTCGCCGTTGTGGGCATGATCCTGCAGAGCAAGATCGGTGACGCAGGCTACGCCATCACCGGTCTGGCTGTGGGCATCATCCTGATCTCCGGCGTCATGGACTTCAACGAGATCCGCAACTCCATCAGCGCACCCATCATCCTGATGTCCGCAGGCGTCATCGGCATTGCCGATGCTCTGGGCAACACCGGTCTGACCAGTCTGGTCGGCGAGACCGTTGCCAAGATGCTGGGCACCAACGTCAACCCCTTCGTGCTGATCTTCGCCTTCTGCATCCTGACCAGTGTGCTGGCGACTCTGACCGGTTCCACCATCGGCACCGTGTACGTCTTTGCTCCCATGGCTATCGCAACCTGCGTCAATCTGGGTCTGGACCCCACCGCAGCCGCTGCCGCCATCGTGGTCTCCGGCTGGTGCGGACACTTCCTGCCCATTGACGGTATGCCCGCCATGATCATGGGCGCCGGCGACTACAAGATCACCGAGTTCTGGAAGTTTACCATTCCGCAGTACTTCATCCGTCTGCTGGCGCTGACGGTGGGCGCTGTGCTGATCTTCCCCATGAAGTAACAGGAGAAACACCAAATGAAAAACACGTTTGAGCTGGAGCATGTCGGCATCAATACCGACAACGCAGGCGAGGCCGAGCAGCTGGCGCTGCTGCTGTGCAAGCTGTTCAACTTAGAGCCCCGCCACGGACAGAAGTCCGAGTTTGCCGGCAACTATTTTGAGTGCATGAAGAGCCCTTTTCTGGGCAAGAACGGTCACATCGCAATGCGCACCCCCGACCTGAAGGCTGCGATGGAGGAGCTGGAGGAAAAAGGCTTCCGCTTCCGCATGGAGACTGCCGCCTATTTTGAGGACGGACGCATCAAGAACGTGTATCTTGACGGCGAGTACGGCGGCTTTGCCATCCACATCATGCAGAAATAACGCCAACTGACCGATCTTGCGCAGAACCGGGGATGGAGCGATCCGTTCCCGGTTCTGCGGGTTCATGCCCCGCGAAAATTCAGAGGAGAAAAATTATGCTGGTTCCTGTATTGTTATTTATCGTTGGTCTGCTGTTCCTGATCAAGGGCGGCGACTGGTTCGTGGACGGTGCTTCGGCACTGGCACGGCGGTTCCACCTGCCGGAGCTGCTCATCGGCGCAACGGTGGTGTCCATCGGCACCACCCTGCCGGAGGTCATGGTTTCCACCATGTCCGCTGTCTCCGGTCATGGCGAGATCGCCTACGGCAACGCCATCGGCTCGGTCATCTGCAACGCTGCACTGATCGCCGCCATTACCATCGCCGTCCGTCCGGGCAAGGTAGATCCCAAGACTCTGCGGGTGCCGGTAGCTTTCTTCTTTGCCGCAGCTGCCATCTACTGCGTAGCCGCCTACGCCATGGGCGAGTTCACCCGCCCGCTGGGCTTTGTGATGCTGGCCATGTTCGTGGCCTACATGGTGGCAAACGTATTGCAGATGAAAAAAGCCCCTGCCGCCGCCGAAGCGGAGGCCGAGGCTGAAGCAGAAAGCGCCGGGGAGGAGATGTCCCTTGCCAAAACGCTGGTGCTGCTGGTGCTGGGCGCTGTGCTGATCGCACTGGGCGCAAACCTGCTGGTGGATAACGGCACCCTGATCGCACAGGCACTGGGCGTGCCGGAGTCGGTCATTGCGCTGACCTTTGTGGCGCTGGGCACCTCTCTGCCGGAGCTGGTCACTGCCATCACCTCGCTGGTCAAGGGCTGCAGCGACCTGTCCCTTGGCAACATCGTGGGCGCAAACGTGTTCAATCTGGTGCTGGTCAGCGGCGTGTCCGTCACGCTGGCACCCTTCACCGTGCCGCAGAGCTCTACGCTGTTCGGCATCAATTCCAGCCTTGTGCTGGAGATCCCGGTCATGCTGGCTGTTATGGCGATCATGACCGTTCCCGCGCTGAAGCGGGGCAAGCTGTCCCGCGCACAGGGTATTATCCTGCTGTGCATCTACGCCGCCTTCTGCGCTATCCAGTTTACCATGTGACATTCCCGGAGATACTTCCTGAAAAAAGGCTGCTGCACGAAAGTGCAGCAGCCTTTTTGTTCTGATGTGCAGTTCTTACTTTGCCCGGGCGCAGAAGACCTCCCGGACGGCGGTCTCCCGCCCGCGGGGGATGGGGATGCGTGCCCCGCTGCGCATCCGTACCTCGCCGGGTGACAGCAGCTGCACCGCCTCCAGATTGACCACATAGGAGCGGTGCGGCTGCACAAAGCGTCCGTCCGCCAACAGCGGCTGCGCCACAGCGGAAAAGGGCACCCGCAGCGAGAGGGATGCCACATCCTCCCCGGTGGTCAGGTGGAAGTGCACGACATGATGGGTGCATTCCAGATATTCGATCTCGGCATAGGCCAGCGCCCGCACGCCGTCGGCGGTGGTCACGGTAAGGGTGGGACCGTATTCTGGCTCCACCGCACGCTTGAGCAGGGCAGAGACCTCCGGCTGGTGCACCGGCTGCAGCAGATACTGCATGGCGTCCACCCGGTAGGCGCTGTAGGCGTGCGCTGGGGTGCGTGCCACAAAAGCCAGCGGAGCGCGGCGGCCCCGGCGGCGCAGTTCTGCCGCCGCCGCCAGCCCCTCGGGTCTGGCTACCGCCGCAAGCTCGATGAGGTACAGCTCGTACCGCAGCCCGGCGGCATCCTGCTGCAAAAGCGCTTCCGGGCTTTGCAGCTGCTCCACGATGCAGCCGTCCTCCCGCCGGGCAAAGAACTCCATGCACTGGTGTTCCAGCCTGCTGCGCAGCGCCCCGTCCGGGCTGCAGATGGCAATGTGAAAGATCATGGTTTGGTTTCCTTTGCAGGGTAGACGAGCTACCGCAATTTTCAAAAATAGTGCCTGTCAAAACGGAACATGTCCGCGGCTCAGTGGGTGCTTGTGACAGGCTTGAATTCGACCTGAAGGATCATTCCCATGCCTGCCGCCAGACGCTGCAAGGTCTTGATGGAAGGATTGCCGCCGCCGGTTTCAAATTTGCTGATGTCGGATTGAGAGATGCCGGTTTTTTCTGCCAGCTGCTGCTGCGTCATGCCGGTGCGTTTGCGCGCATCGATCATGGCCTGAACCAGTGCGCGTTCCGGCTGCAAAGCATCCCATTCAGCCCTGAGCTCCGGGTCCTCAAGCTGTTCATCAAGAAATTTTCTAAAGTCGCTCATGAGAGATTCTCCTTTCGCTCTATGTATTCCGCACGGTATTTTTTCGCGGTCGCTATCTCAGCGCGGGGTGTTTTCTGGGTTTTCTTTGTAAATCCGTTTGTGAGGATGACCTTCTTCCCTACAAAAAAGAAGTACAGCACGCGCGTGATGTCCGACCCCTGCTTCGCCCGGAGCTCAAAGATCCCATCCTCAAGATGCTTCGAATAGGGTTCTCTCAGCTGGGGACCGTTTTCTTCCAGCAGGTCGAGCTCTACCAAAAGCTTTGCCCGCATCTTCTTGTCAAGGGAGAGCAGAAACTCTTTTACCGGGCAATCGCCATTTTCCCTTATGAAGAAATCAACATCGTATTCCCGCATTTTTATATCCTCACATCGAATCTTCCTATTCTTATTTTATCGGATAAAACCGATAATGTCAAGGAGCGTTTTGCCACAAAGATATATTCTACAAAAAACGGTCTGGACCCTGTGCTATACAGGATTCAGACCGTTCGAATTTTTTATAGCAGTTTACGCTTTAACGCACAAGCGGCAGCTACTTTCAGCACCCGATGGCGGCGCACTTCTCAGCCAGCCATGCGCGCTCGTCCTCAGTCAGGCGGGGCGCCAGCTGCTCGAACACCTTGCGGTGATAATCGTTTAGCCAAGCGACCTGCTCCTTGTCCAGCACGCCGGGCACGATGGGCGAGGTGGCGATGGGCACAAAGGTGATGGGACGGAAGGCAAGGAAGGTGCCGTACTGGTTGTCGGCCTTGTGGTAGCACTCGATCTCGTTCTCGATGCGGATGCCCACCTCTCCGGCCTCGTACACGCCGGGCTCGTCGGTGACGATCATGCCCGGGCGCATCAGGGTGGTGTTGCGCCCGTTCAAAGCGTGGGGACCCTCGTGGACGTTGCCCACAAAGCTGACGCTGTGACCGGTGCCGCAGCGGTAGTTGATGAGGTGACGCCACAACGGCTCGCGGGCGATGGTGTCCAGCATGTGGCAGTCGCAGTAGTCCAGCCAGATTGCCTTGGCGATGTCGATGTGGCACTGCAGCGTCCAGGTATAGAACAGCCGCTCATCCTCGGTCAGCTCGCCCAGCGGGTAGGTGCGGGTGATGTCGGTGGTACCGTCCATGTAGGTAGCGCCGCTGTCCACCAGCAAAAAGCCCTTGCGCTGCAGGACGGCGTGATCCTCCGGGGTGGCGTGGTAGTGCATCATGGCTGCGTTGCCGCCGTAGGCTGCAATGGTGCCAAAGCTTTCCACAAGGAACTTGTCGTCCGCGCTGCGGTACTTGTGCAAGATCTCGTCCACGGTCAATTCGGTCAGCTGTTCGCCGGAAGCCAGACGGTTCTCCAGCTCGATCTGGAACCGCACCATGGCAACGGCATCCCGCAGATGGGACTCGCGCAGGTGTGCCAGCTCCACCTCGTTTTTCACGCCCTTCATGGCAAGCAAGGGGTCGGCGGCATCCTTCACGGTCAGGGCGGGGTTGTTTTCCAGCACCTGATACACGGCGTAGTTCACGGTGGCGCTCTCTGCCAGCACGGTCTGGGGCTCGGTCTCGGCAGCCATCCCATCCAGAATGCTGTCGTAGTCTGCCAGCGTCACGCCGTTGGCTTCCAGCTCTGCCTTGGCTTCCGGGGTGACCCGCGCCTGATTGATGAACAGCACGGCGCGGCTGGGGGTAACGTAGCAGTACGCCATGGCGTAGGGAGTGCACTCGATATCCATGGCGCGCAGGTTCAGAAGCCATGCCAGATTATCCAGCTTGCCCACCAGCTGGGCGGTGCAACCCTGCTCCTTCAGCTTGCCGCGCAGCTGCTCCAGCTTTTCCGCCGGGGAGAAGCCTGCATACTCCTTGGGCAGGATCCATGCCGGGGTAGCCGGGCGGGCAGGACGTCCCTCCACCCACAGCTCGTCCTCCAAGAACAGGGTCTTGATGCTGCCGTGCTTGGGCTCCAGCTCCTTTTTCAGGCTGTTGACCAGCGCACAGTTGGCGGTCAGACCGCACAGACCCAGCGTGCCGCCCTCGGGCAGCACCTTGCCGCAGTATTCCTCGGCGGTGGGTACGCCCGGCTCGCCCATGCGCATCAGCTGGATCTCGGTGCCGGCGATCTCCTTTTCTGCCTGCACAAAGTACCGACCGTCTGCCCAGACGGCGCTCTCGGTCATGGTGACCACAAAGTTGGAGTTTTCGCCGTGGAAGCCGGAGAAGTAGGTCAGGGAGGTGTAGTGGTCGGGCAGATACTCGCTGGAATGCGGGTCGCCCACCGGGATCAGATAGACGTCCACGCCGTTTGCCTGCATAGCGGCGCGCAGCGCGGCCAGACGCTCGGGAACTGTGTTCATACTCATAACAAAAGCCCTCTTTCTGTCATTTGCCGGAAAAACGTCCGGCGGCGATGGTTTGCTGCTGCTATTGTATCATTCTGCGGAGAAGAATGCAATGCGGGGGCGAGACGCACGCTATTTTCAGCGGGCTCGCCCTCTCAGGCGCTCCCGCGCCAGCTCCCCCAAAGGGGGAGCCAAGCCGTAAAGTATATCACTAAAGTATTAAGTATTATGAGAAAGCGTTCGGCAGTGCTCTTGGCTCTCCCTTTGGGAGAGCTGGCAAAGCCGTCAGGCTTTGACTGAGAGGGCGCACGGGGCTAACAGGTGCTGCCCCTCATCCGGCGCTGCGCGCCACCTTCCCCCGGCGGGTGAAGGCTTCAGCGGTAGCGATACATTTTCCGGCTAAAGCGCAAAGTTTGCGGGCGCGCCAGAGGCTCCCTCCCCGAGGGAGCTGGCAAAACCGTCAGGTTTTGACTGAG
>CAVKCU010000062.1:0-7821 GCA_963654645.1 Clostridiales bacterium
TCGAAAACAGTTCCAGAGATTTTTCCAGAATGCGCTGCTTGGTGTCTTCCATTTTCATTCGCCTTTTACTAACTAATGTTCGTTAGTTATACTATAATCAAAAAAGTTTCCGTTGTCAAGAGCTTTTTCTGAAATACAACGGAAACGCAGTGCGTGTTTTATGGGCAAAACGATCCCCTCACCATGGGCGGGGGATACTCCATGCTCTGTTATGGCGGTTCGGTTGCGATCTATAGGAAAAGTATTGCGCCTGCATATCTGTGCGCTTGCTCAGGCGGTAGGCGGCGTGCCGGAAGGGGACACTTTCGTCTTGCAGTCCGGCGGGACATTCTGCGTTTGCCGCGCGGCAATGTGCCAGGGCAGATACAAAAGTGTCCAGACCAGCGCGATGACCGGCAGAAAACCCAGAACATAGAACCGCTCACCCAGGTAATGAGCGAAAAACGCGGTGATGGCATTGCCCTGCGGATCGTTCAGGAAGAAGAAATTTGTGCCAAGAATGCAGTTCAGCACAAAAATCGGCACTGCGGTACTGAGCAGAAAGACCAGTACATACCGGAGGCTATGTACCTGCGGGCGAAAACCGCCGGCGAGCAGAAGGACCGGATAGAGGATCAGCAGAACATGAACACTGTAGGAGTGCAAGTGCATCAGATTCCAGACCGGCAGCTTCTGCCAGGAGGGACTGAGCATGGCTACCAGAGCGCCCGGCAGACACAGCGCATACAGCACCTCTTTGCTCCAGCGGCTGTTATGGACTGCGTCGTACCAGCAGACGAAGATGTTGATGCTGCATAGATGCAGGGGCAGGTAGATCGCGCTCCACTGTCCGGTATACAGCATGGCAAGGTGCTTTATCAGCTCATCGACCAGCATCAGCACAAACACAGCGCGCAGGATCTGCTTCCGGGCTGTGTCTGTACAGCGGCGGTAGACCACGGCACAGACCGTGATGAAGAGCAGAGCTGCCAGCAGCTCTGTGTAGTGGGTGGAGTCAAAAAGAGAAAATGCGCGGTACGAAGCGCCGTATTCTGCCTGTATCGTCTGCACGGATTTCCAGAAATCGTCCATAAAAGTTGCTCCTTTTATTCTGCTCTGATAATTTATTCTACCATTATTGCCAAATGGAAAAAACCATGCCGCAGTCAAATTTTTGTGAAATCTGGAAAATGGTGGCATAGAGCGGGAACGGCGCATCCGGCGCAGTTTTGGCGCAGAAACGCACCGACGGCAAAATCAGACTTTGCACAAAGATTTTACCGGGATTTGATTGCATCTGCGGTACGCAGATAGTACAATAATAGGTGTTTTTAAACAAAAACGATAAAGGATGCAAAGAACATGACATATAAAGAGATCAAGAACAACGAAGAGGTCAACGAGCTGCTGAAGAAGGGCGACCGGAACCTCGGTCTGCTTGGCTATACCGATCATTCCAAGGCGCACTGCGTCCGGGTGGCAGAGACTGCCGCGCATATCCTGAAAAAATTCGGCTACTCCGAGCATGAGATCGAGCTTGCCCGCATTGCGGGCTATATGCACGATATCGGCAACGCGGTCAACCGCAGCCGCCATGCAGAATACGGCGGGCTGCTTGCCAATGAAATTTTAAGGCAATATGATCTGAGCGTTGCGGACCGCATTACCATCGTGTCGGCGATCTCCAACCATGATGAATCCACCGGCGGTGCGGTAGATGCCGTGTCGGCGGCGCTGATCATCGGCGACAAGACCGATGTGCGCCGCAGCCGCGTGCGCGAAAAGCCTAAAGCAACCTTTGACATCCACGACCGGGTCAACTATGCGGTCACGGATCAAACCCTGAAGATCGATCTGGACAAAAAGGTCATCTCGCTGAATCTGCAGATCGACACGGACATCTGCAGCATGTACGAGTATTTCGAGATCTTTTTGCAGCGGATGCTGATGTGCCGCGGTGCAGCGGATATGCTGGGCGCAACCTTTAAACTGACCGCAAACGGTGCAAAGGTGCTGTAAACTATGGTGAGAATGCAATGCCGGGCAGCCTGCGGGCTGACCGGCATTGTTCAGATAAAAAACTTTCCGCTTTTTTATTCCCTGCCATCCGGGAGCTTGAAGTAGGGGCGGTATTCGTCTGAGTAGATCTTGCTGCCCATGCGGCTCACACCGCCGTACAGGTGGGTGCGCATCAGCGGCTCGATGGCGTCCAGATCCTTCTCCCGCAGAATGCGCAGCATCTCGGCATGCTCGCTGACAACGCTGGGCACGTTGCGTGCGCCCACGATATCCAGACGGATAAAGCGGGAGTAGTCTGCCTGCGGGCGGGTCAGCTGCTCCCAAAGGTACTCCTTGCTGGTTTTGCGGAACCAATACGCGTGCATGGCAAGGTCGCAGCTGAGGAAGCGGTTGAAATCAAAATTTTCCGGGTCACAGCGATCTGCGGCAGCCTCCAACAGCATATTATAAAGGTGCTCCACGGCAAGGATCTCCATGGGCGAGCAGCTTTGCACAAAATCCCGGAACACCATGCCTTCTACAGCAACACGCTGGAAGATGAGCTGATCTACCACGCCGATATCGATGGCGGTGACGATGGTGCCCTTGTAGGGGATGATCTGCACAAAACGGTTCTGTTCCAGCCGCTGCAAAACGCTGCGGATGGGGGTGCGGGAAACGCCGAACCGCTTGCACAGCTGATTTTCACTCAGCGCTTCTCCGGGCAGGAGCTTCAGTGTGCAGATCTCGTCCTCCAGAATATGATAGAGATCATCAGGGCGCTGTAATGTTGCCATAGTCGTTCTCCATTTATGCGGTAAATTAAGTTTATTATCATTGTACCGTCACGGCAGCAGAATGTCAATGCTGGAACGGAACTTTATTTGGGTACTTGTATACAAACTTTTGCGCTCGCACATGGAGCTGTTCATAAAACAAAAAATTGATATACCACTCTGTGATGCGGGAAAAGTACCGATAAAATGCCGTGATAAAGCGGCTGCTGTACTAAATATACAAAGAAAACAGAGAATAACTGTCAAAAGCTATCATTGCAAAGGACGGTGCTGATTATTGCGACAGCACGGCAGGATGAGATGTTGTATACAGGATTTTACTAAAAGCTGAAAGGTCATATACCCCGCAGACACCGGGCCGTTTCCGGCAAATACAGCAGGGTATTTACGTTTTTGCGCGCAGACTGCCCGGCATTACTTTTTCTTTTTGCTCAGCAGAAGCGGATGCGGTACTCCCGGGGAGTGCAGTGCTTGATCTCCCGGAAGGTCTTGATAAAGTAGCTGGCATCCGAAAAGCCGCATTCCAGCCCTACCTCGCCGGTCTTGAGCCGGGTGGAGCGCAGCAGCTCGGCGGCCTTTTCCACCCGGAACTGCTTGACGTACTGGATGGGTGTGATGCCCAGAAACTGCCGAAAACTGCGCAGACAGGCGCTTTCGCTCAGGGCAACACACCCGGCCAGTTTTTCCACGGTCAGCTCCTCGGCGTAGTGCTCCTCTACATAGCGCAGCATCTGCTTCATCCGCGCCGAGGCGATCTGCTCCTGCTCCGATACCTTCACCTTGCCGCTGACGCATTGGGTAATGAGCAGCCGCAGGACAGCGGTAAGGTGGTACCGCACCCGGTTCTCGTAGTCAAAGGGCTCGTCTGCCACGCCCTTCCACGCCTCCCGCAGGCAGAGCAGCACCTGCCGCTGCCATGGCACAGCCTCGTCCAGCAAAAAGAAGGGCGGTGTGCCCGGCTGCAAGAGCGGGCGAATGAGCTTTTGCCAGAATACGGTGTCCATGCCGCCGACAAGCCTGGGCTGGAACACGCCGGAGTGCAGCAGTGCCCTGCCCTCGGCAGGCTCTACCGCGTGCAGCGCCCCGGAGTTGATGAACACGCCCTGCCCGGTCTGCAAAGTCAGGCGGGTCTTGTTCACGTCCACATGGATAGGCCCCAGCGCCGCCAGAATAAACTCAAACTCCTCGTGCCAGTGCCACGCCACCGAAAAGCAGGAAAGATCCTCGGCGTAGCAGGCGATAGGGAACAGCGGGCTGCCGTGCTGAGCCTGCTCCCGCCCGGCGGCATCGGCTACCACAGCGGTGGCACTGGACAGTCCCACCCGGTCATTGGTATAGGATGTGCAGCTTGTCTGATATGCCATATTCACCAATTCCTTTCCGCAATACTTTGAATGTTTTTTAACGATGCCGGTTTTGTTGCATATACTATGCGGTTCTGTTCTATTATTTGTGATTGTTTTGTGGTATTATCCTATCAGAGCTTCCAAGCTCAGTATAGCACCGGCGCAGCGGGAACGCAAGCTGTGCAAGCGTTTCTTCTGCCGGGCGAAACCGCTATTTTCCCGCCGTCTGTCCCAAGAGGACTGGGCGGCAAGTGTAACATAAACCATTTTATCAAGGAGGTATTCCTATGCTTCGTATCGAGTATTTTGATAAGGAACGTTTCATGCGCCAGCTTTCTGCCAGCCACGGCAGCGTGCTGCTGCATCTGGACAACGGCAAGACCTGCGACCTGAAGCAGGACACTACCGCACGCTCCATGCTGCAGATGATGGACACTGCCCCCAAGAAGGGCTTTGACCTCACCGTGACCGACCCCGCCGACGTGACCGGCTTCCTGCGCTATATGCTGGAGGCAGGCCGCACCGAGCGCGTAGCCGGCTGAGTAATGCCAATCTCTTATCCCAATAAGTGTCACAGCTAATGCAAAGCGCCCGCTCCGGTCAAAGCCGGGGCGGGCGTTTTGCCTGTTTTACCGGAAAGCTTGCGCAGGCGGGCAGTCTGTGGTAAGCTGAAGGCAGAAAAAACAAGACGGAGGGAACGACTATGAACCTGAAGGAAGCATTCCGCTACCAGAACAAGCTCCAATCCCTGCTGGACGAGGCACAGGGCATTCTGGACTGCGACTCCAACGTGACCAAGGTAGCCAACACCTACCTGCGCCATAAGGTGATGCCCGAGGCTGAGGACGAGACCGTTATGGACGTAGCACAGACCGAATATGCGGAGCAGATCACGGATATTGCCCGGTTCATGCTCTACCTGCTGGAGGAAAAAAGCCGCCTGTTTGCCGCCATCCGTAAGGCAAAGGATGCACTGGACATGGATATGGACAGCGAGGTCAGCCTGAACGCCGCGCGGCAGAGCGTTGCCCGCACCTTTAAGCGGATGAACGACCTGCGCAGCTCCGAGCAGCTGCTCTCCGGCGGGGGCACCGGCTACCGCTTCAACGCCGAGGGCAACCAGATCTCCTACTGCTGCGATGTGAAGCGGGTGACTACCATCAACTACGACCGCAAGGTCATCCATGCCGCGCTGAGCAAGTTGAACCGGCAGGCAGACGAGACTTCCAACCGGCTGGACCTCTGCCTTGTGACCTCCAAGGTGGACTACACCGTCCCCTTTGATGTGAACGCCAGCTTTGCCGAGGCCTTTGAGACCTATTTGGAAAACGCCAAAAATTAAATGGATGTTCCACCGGCTATTTTGGGTGCGGCAAGCGCCGGGTGCACGGCTGCCGGTTCAGGTGCAGATGAACTATAACGCTGCACATTTCCGCAAGGAAGTTTCGGTACGGTTCACCTTACGAGCCAGCATAATATGAAAAAAATCTTGCGCTCGGCTTTTCCGCCACCGCCAGACGCTTTTCCGCCGAAACCGTCCCTTGCTCTTTCCCGCATTCCTGCTTTTGTGCTTACGTCTCCATGGGCAGGCAGGCAAGCCACCCTTCATGAATTTGTCCCGCAGACTGCTGCGGGCGCACACTTTCTGCGTGCCGGGCGGGCACTCTGCGCCCCTTTGCACGCGGAGTAAAATGGCAGCTGCCCCTGCGCTTGCCGTATCCAAAATAGCCGGTGAAGAAACCAAAACCGGAGGTGAGAAATATGAAGAAATGCAACCTGTTTTATCTCAGCGGACTGTTGTTTTTTCTTGCTGCGGTGCTGAATTTTATCGCTGGCGAGAGTCACTCCACGGCGGTGGTGTGGCTCTGCCTTGGCTCGGCCTTTCTGTGTCTGGGCGCTTCGCAGCAGAAAAAATAAAGCAGCAGACCAGCTCCGGCGGGAAAAAACTGCCGGGGCTGCAATTCTTTGCGGGGCTCGTTCGTATTCCAGACAGAACAACCAAATTTCGACAAAAACGAGGGATAAGTATGTCGACCAAACCAATCGATTCCACTGCCGCGACCCGCTTTGACCTGAGCGCAGCGGCCCTTCATATCCTTGCCATGGCGCTGATGCTGATGGACCACCTGTGGGCGACCCTGCTGCCGGCGCAGGAATGGCTGACCTGCGCCGGGCGGGTGGCCTTTCCCATCTTTGCCTTTATGGCGGTGGAGGGCTATTTCCACACCCACGACCTGAAAAAATACACCCTGCGCCTGCTGCTGTTTACCCTGCTTTCAGAAGTGCCCTTCGACCTGATGTACGGCGGCACATGGTTCTACCCGGTGCATCAGAACGTCATCTGGACGCTGCTTTTGGGCATTCTGGGCATCCATCTGATGGAAACCGTGCGCAAAAAACAGAAAACCGTGTTGTACATTTTGGTATCCGCCCTTGTGGTGGCGGCGGGCGCGGTGCTGGGCACGCTGGGCATGGTGGACTACTACGGCGCCGGTGTGCTGACCGTGTTCATCTTCTACTTTTTTCACGGGCACGGACGCAAGTGGTGGTGTCTGCTGGGGCAGCTGGCTGCGTTGTACTGGGTCAACGTGGAACTGCTGGGCGGGCTTATGTACCCCATTCAGCTCTTCGGTATGGACTTCGAACTCTGCCAGCAGGGGCTGGCGCTGCTGGCACTGGTGCCCATCTGGCTGTACCGCGGACGGCAGGGCTACCACAGCAAGCCTTTCCAGTATGCCTGCTATGCCTTTTACCCTGTGCATATGCTGCTGTTGGTTCTGGTGCTGAACTTCGTGAACCGGTAAGATATTATGAAACGGGTCAGAAACGCCTATGGATGCTTCTGACCCGTTTTTTGGCCTTTTACCCGAGGGTTCTTTCCTGCAAGCGCAAAGCATGGTATACTGAATGCTGAAAACAAAAGCTTGGAGGAGCAACAATGACAAACAAGAAGCTGAACTACCCCGCAATTGCCAAGGAGACGGCAATCCTGACCGGAGCCGTCGCCATTATTGCGGCGGCGGTCTATTTTTTTCTGGTGCCCAGCCATACATCCGTCAGCAGTATTTCCGGTCTTGGCATCGTGCTTTCTAATTTTGTGCCGCTGCCGCTTTCGGCCATTACCATGGTGCTGAATATCGTGCTGCTCATCATCGGTTTTTTCACCTGCGGCAGGGAGTTTGGCGCAAAAACCGTGTATACCAGCGTGATGCTGCCGGTATTTCTGGGGCTTTTCGAGCGGCTGTTCCCGGATTTTGGCTCTATGACCGGCAGTCAGGAGCTGGATGTGCTGTGCTATATTCTGGTGGTCAGCGTGGGTCTGAGCATCCTGTTCAACCGCAACGCATCCTCCGGCGGACTGGATATCGTGGCAAAGATCATGAATAAGTACCTGCACATGGAGCTGGGCAAGGCGATGTCCCTTTCGGGCATGTGCGTGGCGCTCTCTGCCGCCCTTGTCTACGATAAAAAGACCGTTGTACTGAGCATTCTTGGCACCTACTTCAACGGTATGGTGCTGGATCATTTCATCTTCGATAACAGCATCAAGCGCCGGGTGTGCATCATTACCGAGAAGGAGGAGGCGCTGCGGCAGTTCATCATCAACGACCTGCACAGCGGTGCTACCATGTACGAGGCTATCGGTGCATACAACTTTGAAAAGCACAACGAGATCATTACCATCGTGGACAAAAGCGAGT
>CAVKCU010000063.1:0-7786 GCA_963654645.1 Clostridiales bacterium
TGGCGGGCGCTATCAGCAACTGCGTCATGAACTACTTCTTCATCAAGCTGTGGGGGCCTGTGGGTGCGACCTATGCGTCCTTCCTTGGCCTTGCGCTGGTGTTCACCCTGCGTGCGGTGGACGCTCACCGCATGATCGGGATGCACGTCCACCCGGCACGGGTGCTGGCAAACGCCGCTGTGCTGGTGTTCGAGGCCTTTGTGCTGCTGGCAGAGCCGCCGCTGTACGGGCTGTGGACGGGGCTGATCACGCTGGCGGTCATCCTATACAACTTTGCGGGCGTATGGGCGATGGCGCGAGTGCTGCTGCCCCGCCTGCTGGGCCGCCGTGGCAAGGCGCTGGTAGCCGCCGTGGACGGCTGGCTGAAGCCGAAAAAGGCGTAAAGCCGGACGATTTGGAATGCGCTCCGCCTTTGCTTTGCGCATATTCAGCGGAAAAATCATTTATGATTTCGGAATACCGGAGCGTCTGCGGATGCTCCGGTATTCCATTTTCACGGGAGGAGTTTGGAACGAACTCCCTCAGTCAAAGCCTGACGGCTTTGCCAGCTCCCTCTAGGAGGGAGCCTCTGGCGCACCCGGGCACTTTGCACTTTAGCCGGAAACTTTGCCGCTATGCCAAAGGCCCCATCTCAGAGGGGGCTGTCGCCGTAGGCGACTGGGGGAGTTCAGCGGCGCTCACCCCCTCAGTCACGCCTTACGGAGTGAGCCTGAGAGGGCTCGCTTCGGAAAACGTGAAATTTTTACAATTTATGGAACTTGCTCAAGTTTTTTCCTTCTGGTGGTTGACGGCATAGCCCGGAATCTGTATACTATAAATATATCTTGTACAAAAGTGTACAAACAGGATACAGACGAAAGGCGGTGGACATCATTCTCAGACGATCGCTCCCCAAGCTGCGGGAAAAGCTTTTGGAGGCGCTGCAGGCGGTGCTGCCCATTGTGGCCATTGTGCTGGTGCTCTGCTTTACGGTAGCACCGGTGTCGCCCAGCATCCTGCTGTGCTTTTTGCTGGGCGCTGCCATGATCGTGGTGGGCATCATGTTCTTTACTCTGGGTGCAGAGATGAGCATGACCCCCATGGGCGAGCGGGTGGGTGCAGTCATCACCCGCAGCCGCAAGCTGCCCCTCATCCTCGTGCTCGGCTTTTTGCTGGGCTTCCTTATCACCATCTCGGAGCCGGACTTACAGGTGCTGGCAGATCAGGTGCCCTCCATCCCCAGCGGCACGCTGATCCTCTCGGTGGCGGCGGGCGTGGGCATGTTTCTGGTCTTTGCCTTCCTGCGTATGCTCATCGGCATCGCGCTGCCGAAGCTGCTGGTGCTGTTCTACGGCATCATCTTTTTGCTGGCAGCCTTTGTGCCCAAGGAATTCCTCGCCGTGGCGTTTGACTCCGGCGGCGTGACCACCGGCCCCATGACCGTGCCCTTTATCATGGCGCTGGGCGTGGGCGTTTCTGCCATCCGCAGCGACCGCCACGCGGCGGACGACAGCTTTGGTCTGGTGGCGATGTGCTCCATCGGTCCCATTCTGGCGGTGCTGACGCTGGGCATCGCGTTCCGCGCAGCGGACAGCACCTACATCCCGCCTGTTCTGCCGGAGGTGGCAGACTCGGTGGAACTGTGGAAGCTGTTCCGGGAAGGTCTGCCCACCTATCTTGCCGAGATCGCCCGCTCGCTGCTGCCCATCGTGCTGATGTTCGGGGCGTTTCAGCTCATCGCCCTGCGGCTGGACCGCCGCACGCTGGGGCGCATCGGCGTGGGTCTTGTGTATACCTACATCGGCCTTGTGCTCTTTTTGACCGGTGCAAACGTGGGCTTTATGCCCGCCGGTAACTATCTGGGTCAGGTGCTGGCAGGCAGCGGGGTGCGCTGGGCGCTCATCCCCATCGGCATGCTGATCGGCTACTTCATCGTCAAGGCCGAGCCTGCGGTCTATGTGCTGAACAAGCAGGTGGAAGAGGTGACCGACGGTGCCATCTCGGCGCAGGCCATGGGTCTGGCACTTTCCGCTGGTGTGTCCATCTCGGTGGGGCTTGCCATGGTGCGGGTGCTGACCGGCATCTCCATCCTGTGGTTCCTTGTGCCGGGCTATGTGTTCGCCATCAGCATCTCTTTCGTGGTGCCCAAGCTGTTCACCGCCATCGCGTTCGACGCGGGCGGCGTGGCTTCCGGCCCCATGACCGCCACCTTCCTGCTGCCGCTGGCGCAGGGTGCCTGCGTGGCAGTGGGCGGCAATATCGTCACCGATGCCTTCGGCGTGGTGGCCATGGTTGCCATGACTCCGCTGATCACCGTGCAGATGATGGGTCTGGTGGCGCAGCTGCGCACCCGCAAGGCACGGACGGCGCAGCCCGCTGCGGTGCTTGCCACCGTGTTTGCGGACCTGCCGGATGACGCCATCATCGAGCTGTAAAGGAGGCAGAACGTGAGCAGTTTGTTTTTGATGATCACCATCACCGACCGCCGCTCTACCGACGGCTTTTTGCAGCTGTACAAAAGCCACGGTGTAACGGTAAGTATGCGCACCGTGGGCTCCGGCACAGCGGTGCAGGAGACCCTTTCCACCCTTGGGCTGGAAAAGACCGAAAAAGCGGTGCTGCTGGCGGTGGTAACGGCAGAGAGCTGGCAGAAGATCCAGAAGGATCTGCGCCGCAAAATGCAGATCGATGTGCCGGGCACCGGCATTGCGTTCATTGTGCCGCTGAGCAGCATCGGCGGCAAACGGGCGCTGATGTTCCTTACCGAGCACCAGCCCCTTACATGGAAGGAGGAGAGCACCTTGAAGGATACCCGCTATGAACTGCTGCTGGTGGTGGCAAATCAGGGCTACACCGGCTCCATTATGGACGCTGCCCGCACCGCCGGTGCAGGCGGCGGCACGGTGATCCACGCAAAGGGCACCGGCATGGAGGGTGCAGCCGCCTTTCTGGGCGTGGAGCTGGTGAACGAAAAGGAGCTGGTGCTCATCGTCAGCCGCACCAGCCAGAAAAACACCATCATGAAGGCCATCATGGAGGGGGCAAACCCCAAGGCGGGCGTCATCGTGTTCTCGCTGCCGGTGACCGATACCGCCGGTCTGCGGCTGATGGAAGAGGACGAAGCTCAGCCGGAAGCCGCCCTGTGACCCCTTAAAAATTGATCCCGATATCCGCATTTATCGCCGAAGGCTTGATAAATGCGGATATTTTCGTTATCATAGTAGAAGATACTTCAACTATAAACAAAGGAAGATGAAGATGACGCAATTAACACGCAAGCAACAGCAGCTCTTCAACGCCCTGTCCATCGTAGTGGGCAACGCGATGTATGCGCTGACTGTGGTATTATTTTTGATGCCCTCCGGTCTGATCACCGGCGGTGCCACCGGTATCGCACTGGCTTTCAACAAGGTCACCGGCCTGCCGGTGTCCGCAGTGCTGTTCGTGGTCAACGTGGCCATGCTGCTGCTGGGCTGGTGGGTGCTGGGACGCCGCTTTGCCCTGAACACCATGGCAAGCACGGTGCTCAGTCCCTTTTTTATGGCGCTGTGGGAGCGCCTGCTGGGCAATCTTGTGCTGACCGATGATCTGGTGCTGAACACCGTATTTGCGGGCTTTGGCATCGGCATCTCGCTGGGCATCACCATCCGCGCCGGTGCATCCACCGGCGGCATGGATATCCCCCCGCTGGTGCTGAACAAGTGGTTCCACCTGCCGGTATCCAGCACCATGATGGCCTTCGACTTTCTCATTCTGGCGGCGCAGGCGGCGTTCAGCCCGGTGCGGCAGTCCCTGTACGGCGTGGTGATGGCGATCATCTACACGGTCGTGCTGGACAAGGTGCTCATGCTGGGCACCACCCGCACCGAGGTAAAGATCATCAGCGCCAAGTCCGACGAGATCTGCGCCGCCATTTTTGCGCAGCTGGACCGCGGTGTGACCATCCTGCACGGCGAGGGCGGCTACCTGCGGGAGCCGGAGTCGGTGCTGCTGAGCGTGGTCTCCAACCGGCAGCTGCCAAGGCTGGAAAAGCTGGCGCACGCCATCGACCCCACCTGCTTTATGATCGTGAGCCACGTTACCGAGGTAAGCGGGCGCGGCTTCTCGCTGGAAAAGGACTATCAGGCGGAGGAGTAAGCAGATTTCCCCAAGGCTCTTGCAAAACTGCCCCGGTTTGGGGTATAGTATAGAGGAACAGTAGGTTATACTGTATCTCACCCAAAACAGAAAGGAAAAGCTATCATGTTTGATATTTTCAATATGCTCAAAAAAGAGGAACACACCGCACCCAAGCAGGTGACCCGCGATACCATCATCGGCGACATTCTGGACATGGACCAGACCACCGCACCCTACTTTATGGAGATCGGGATGCACTGCCTGGGCTGCCCGGCTTCCCGCGGGGAGACCATCGAGGAAGCCTGCGAGGTGCACGGCGTGAACTGCGACGAGCTGCTGGAGAAGCTGAACACCCATCTGGCAGCCAAGAAGGCCTGAGTGCTGCCCACACTGGATGCGCGTCTGACCGCGGCGGCAGAGCTGGTGCGCCCGGGACAGCCGGTGGCAGACATCGGCTGCGACCACGGCAAGCTGACGGCAGTGCTGGCGGCTTCGGGCAGGTACCCGAAGGTCATCGGGGCAGACCTGCGCCCCGGCCCGCTGGCAAAGGCAAGGCAGACGCTGGAAAATGCAGGCTGTCTGGACCGCGCTGAGCTTCGGCTCGGCGACGGTCTTTCTGTGTTGTCTGCCGGGGAGGTGGGCAGCATCGTGCTGGCGGGCGTGTCGGCGCAGACCACGTGGGAGATCATTGAAAAAGCGCCGTGGGTGTCCGCCGTGGGCGGGCCGCGCCTTGTCATGGTGCCCGCCACCCGGCACAGTGAGCTGCGCCGCTGGCTGTGGCAGCACGGCTTTGCCCTTGTGGCAGACCGTCCGGTGCAGGCCGCAGGTCGCTGGTACGCGGTGATGGCGGCAGAGTATACCGGCGAGGTGACCGAGCCTACCTTTACCCAGTGTCTGCTGGGGGATACCGCCCGCTGGCCGGAGGGTGCAGGCTATGCCGCATGGCAGCGGGCAAAGCTGCCCCGGATGCGGCTGGGCGTGCCGGACGGCAGTGCGCTTGCCGCAGAGATGGATGCCATTCTGAAAGAGGGAAACTGAAATGACCACGGTACAGCAGGTATACGAAGTAATGCAGCGGCTTGCCCCGCCGGAACTGGCAGAGCACTGGGATAATCCCGGTCTGCTGGTGGATTGCGGCGGCGCTGTGCGCCGGGCGCTGGTGACGCTGGACATCACCCCGGAGGTGGCGGCAGAGGCTGCGGCAAAGCAGTGCACGGTTATCGTGGCGCACCACCCGGTCATCTTTGACCCGCTTAAACGGCTGTGCCCCGCCGATGTGCCCTATCAGCTGGTGCGGGTGGGCGTTTCCGCCATCTGCATGCACACCAATCTGGATGCCGCCGAGGGCGGGGTGAACGATGTGCTGGCGGACCTTTTCGGCATCCGGCAGCGCACCGCCTTTGCAGACGGCTGCGGCAGGGTAGGGGAAATCGACCCCATCACCGTACCGGAGCTGGCAGCGCTGGCGCAGCGCAAACTGGCTGCGCTGTGCAACGCACCGGACACCGGCGCAGCGGTGCAGGTGAAGTTTGCCGATACCGGAAAGCCGGTGCACCGGCTGGCGGTCATCAGCGGCGCGGGCGGCAGTCTGTTTGCCGAAGCCATCGCCGAGGGCGCGGACTGTCTGCTGACCGGCGAAGCCAACCACCACCATGCGCTGGACGCCAAGCGGCTGGGGCTTTCCCTCATTGCGGCGGGGCATTACGCTACCGAATTCCCGGTGACCGCCGCTGTGGCGACTGCCCTGCGCACCGCTCTGCCGGAGCTGGAGGTGCTGGTGAGCACCGAGAACCGCGACCCTTATACTTATTTATAAAGAGAGAACCCTCTCCGTCATTGCTGCGCAATGCCACCTCCCCCGAAAGGGGGAGGTCTTTCAGCATAAACCGAAAAAGAGCAAAAGCTCTCCCGCAGGCGTTGACTGAGAGGGTTGTAGATAAAACGAGGTAACATGTATGGCACTGGATGCCGCGACACTGGCGCTGACGGCAGCGGAGCTGAAAGCCACCCTGACCGATGCCAAGATCGCAAAAATTTTTGAACCGACCCGGGATGAGCTGGTCATCACCCTGCGCACCCGCACCGATACCTACGCCCTGCTGCTGTCTGCCCGCAGCGGCTCTGCCCGGGTGTGCCTGACCGAGGAGACCTTTGAAAACCCCGAGACGCCGCCCTCCTTCTGTATGCTCATGCGCAAGCACCTGACCGGCGGCAGACTGCTGGACGTGCACATGGAGCCGGGCGACCGCATCGTCTACTTTGATTTTCAGTGCACCAACGAGATGGGCGACCTTGTGCGCAATACCCTGTGTGCGGAGCTGATGGGGCGCTACTCCAACCTTGTGCTGGTGCAGAGCGGCAAAATTATCGATGCCCTCAAGCGGGTGGATTTTGAGGACAGCGATGTCCGGCAGCTGCTGCCGGGCTTGCCCTATACCACACCCCCCAAGCCTGCCCGTCCGGATTTTCTGCTGGTGAGCAGTGCGTCCATCGTGGCAGCGGCCTGTCAGCGGGAGCTGCCGGTGGCAGACGCGTTGAACAAGACGGTGGCTGGCGTAGGGCCGGTGGTCTGCCGCGAGGCGGCATGGCGCGCCTTTGACGGCGAGCATCTGCCCGCCAACGAGCTGACCGATGCCCAGAAGCGCAGCCTGATGGCGGCAATCGATGAGCTGAAGGAGCTGCACGCGCAGGGTGGCTGCCCCTGCAGCGTCACCGCACCGGACGGCAAGCCGGTGGAGTATACCTTCTTCCGTCCGCAGCAGTACGGCGAGCAGTATACCATCCGGGAGTGGCCGTCTTTCAATGCGATGCTGGAGGGCTACTACGCCGAGAAAGACCGTGCCGAGCGGCTGCGCACCAAGAGCAAGGAGCTGCACAAGGCGGTGCACAATATGTATGACCGCGCCCTGCGCAAGCAGGCTGCCCGGCAGGAGGAGCTTGCCGCCAGCGGCAAAAGCGAGAAGCTGCGCCTGTACGGCGAGCTGCTGTCTGCCAACCTCTATCTGGCGCAAAAGGGCATGAAGAGCCTGACCGTGCCCAACTGGTACGACGAGGGCAAAGAGGTGACCATCCCGCTGGATCTGCGGTTCAGCCCCAGCCAGAACGCCCAGAACTTCTTCAAAAACTACAAAAAGAAGCAGACCGCCGCCCGGATGCTGGTGGACCTGCTGGCAGAGGGCGAAAAGGAGATCGCCTATCTGGAAACGGTGCTCTACGAGGTGGAAAGCGCCTCCGGCGAAGCCGCCCTGAACGAGATCCGCATGGAGCTGAAAAATCAGGGTTACCTGAAATACTACAAGCAGCGGGACAAAAAGCAGAAGCCTGCGGACTTTCTGCGCTATACCTCCAGCGACGGCTTTGAGATCCTGGTGGGCCGCAACAATGCCCAGAACGACAAGCTCACCCTGCACACCGCCCGGGGCAAGGACTTATGGTTCCATGTGCAGAAAGCGCCCGGCAGCCATGTTGTGGTCATGAGCCGGGGCGAGGACATCCCGGACACCACCAAACAGGAGGCGGCGGAGCTGGCGGTCATCCACTCCAGCGCCTACAAGGCGGGCACCGGTGCCAAGGTGGCAGTGGACACCACCGAGGTGAAGAACATCTGGAAAGCAAACGGCGCCAAGCCCGGCATGGTGCTGTACGAGGTGTACACCACCGTCTACATCACCCCGCGCGAGGGGCTGGA
>CAVKCU010000064.1:0-7685 GCA_963654645.1 Clostridiales bacterium
AAAATATTTTACTCTACATCTTCATCCGCGAAGATCCACAGCACCTCGTCGATCTGGGAGCCGCTGCGGGAGTAAGGGGTCACACGGATGCAGAAGCTTCTGCCGTCCGTCTTGCGGTAGCGGTGTTCCAGCAGGTTGCTGCTGAACACAGTGCTGCGTACAAGACCGAAATCAAGCAGATCCGCAAAGCCGTCCCGGTCCTCCGGCGTCACCAGCGTGTCGCGGTAGTTGGTCAGTGCAGCCCGGAAGGAGCCGCCGCAGGTGTCCAGAATATTCTGGAAGTAGTCCGGCACAATGATGGGGCGCACGGTATCCTGCTGCAAGTCCACCACGAATACGGTCTTGTACTTGGGGGCAAGCACCTTCAAGAAGTGCTCGGCGTCCCGCTTTTCCTGCAAGGTGCGCTCCATCTTTTCGTTCAGACCCTCCAGCTGGCGGGCGCGGCCGTTGTGGTCGTAGTATGCCTGCCGGTCCTGCCGCATGGCAGCTTCGGCCTTGGCTACGGCTTCGTCCAGATGGCGCAGGTCGGTGGTCTGCTGGATGCCCACGGAGATGGCGTAGTCCTTTTCCTTCAGGAAGGCGCGCATCCGGTCCACGGTGCTCCACACACTGTAGGGCGGTTCGTTGGGGGTGAGGATGATAAATTCATCGCTGCCGATGCGGTACACCCGGCTGGCGGCAAAGAACTTGCGGGCGGCGTTTGCCAAACAGCACAGCAGGGCGTCGCCGCTGCGGTGACCCAGATGCTCGTTCACCTCGTGCATGCCCACCACATCGATGTAGGTGCACACCACGGATTCGTACCCGCTGTGGGGCAGCTCCCGCAGGTCGGCCTCGTACCGGCTGCGGTTGGCAAGACCGGTCAGGGTGTCGTGGCTGTAGGAGAAGTCCAGCTCCTCGCTGAGCTGGTCGGCCTGTGCATCGTTGCGCACCAGCACGGTCGCCCACGGGTTCTGGGCGCAGCAGCTCCGGCAGGGCAGCACCTCCATGGTGATCCAGACGAACTGACCGGACACGTTTTCGCGGTAGCGGTAGAACTCCGGCGCAGTGGCGTGGTACAGCACAGAGCGCAGGGTCTCCAGATCAGTCTGCTCCAAAAACAGGTCTGCATCCTCCTCGTGCACGATCTTCTCGTTCACCAAGCGGTCGCAGTAGTTGACAAAATCCTCTTCCTTTTCCAGATCTGCGCCGGGCAGGCGGGCGTCCCGCTTGATCACCCGGTACACACCGGTGGCAAGGTTCAGCAGCGAAAGCTCCAGCACGTTGTCGGTAAAGATCTGGTATGCCTGCAGCGCCAGCGCGGTCTTTTCGCTGTCCGGGTTCTCCACCCGGCGGTCGCGGCGCATCAGGTCGCGGCGCAGATCCCAGTAATCCTGATTGGTGGGCTGCGCCAGCAGCTTTTCGGCGTTTTCCACCGGCATGGGCTTGAAGAAGTAGTAACCCTGCGAGTACAGGCAGTCCGCCGCCTGCAGCATGGATACCTGCTCCGGGGTCTCCACGCCCTCGGCGATGATGGGCAGGTTCAGCCGGTGTGCCATATCCACCACCGACTCCACGATCTGCACGCCCTTGCTGCGGTTCTCCTGATTCATGTCGATGAGCTTCATGTCCAGCTTGATGGCATCGACATTGGTATCCTTGAGCATATTCAGCGAGGAATACCCGCTGCCGAAGTCGTCCATCATCACCGCAAAGCCCTTGCGGTGCAGCCCCTGAATGGCGTTTTCCACCATTTTGGTGTCCTCAGCCACCATGGTCTCGGTGATCTCAGCCAGCAGAAGCTTTGGCTCCAGCTTATATTTTTCCACCAGATCCGCAAAGATCTGCGGCACATCCAGACTGAGGATATCCTGCACCGAAACGTTCACCGATACCGGCACAAGGTTGCTGCCGCTCTCCTGCCACTTCTGCAAGGTCTGACAGACAGATTCCCAGATGTACTGATCCAGCCTTGTCACAAGACCGGTGCGCTCCAGCAGCGGCATGAACTCGGCGGGGGGAACACAGCCCCGGGTGGGGTGGTTCCAGCGCACCAGCGCTTCCATGCCCACGATGGCGCGGGTGATGCTGTTGCACTTGGGCTGCAGGAAGAAACAAAATTCGTGGTTATCCAGTGCGTGCTCCAGCTCGCCCAGCAGCTGCTGCTGTTCCTTCAGTTCATTGAGCATGGAGGGCTCAAAGCGGTGCAGGTAGCCGCTGTCCGTCGTTACACCGGCGATCTGCGCGTAGTTGCACAGGGTGGCGGCGTCCGCGCCGGGGTTTGCCTGCACAGGGCAAACACCCATTGCCACAAAAAAGGTCACACCCTGCCCGCCGGCAGCCATGCACGCCTGCAGCGCGGCAAGCACAGCGGTCTGCTCGGCTTTTTCGTCCGGCAGGCACAGGAAAAAGTCATCGTTTCCAAAATAGCCCACGGGATAGCCGGTCTGCTTGCTGTAGCCCAGCAGACAGTTCGCTATCGTGCCCAGCAGAGTATCGCCTTTTTCGGTGCCGTAAAGCTCGTTATAAAGCTTGAAGTGCTGGATATCCACAGCGGCAACAGCCCATTCCGTTCCCTGATGCGCGGTCAGGAATGTATGCAGGGCCTGTAAAAATGCGTCCTTGCGGTCGATCCGCTGTAACGCAGCAGGTGCCGGTGCGGCGGCATCTGTTTTGGTCTTTCGTTCCTCTGACATAACGATTCCTCACAATTTGGATAGATTTCAATGCGGCTAAATCGATTGCGGTCAACTTGTGTACTTTATAATCAGTATAGCACGGTTTAAGTCGTTTTGAAATAGTTTTTTCACACTTTCTAACAACATAATTCGATCAAAGTGCAACAAAAATGCCACACGCGGCAGCGCCGGTGCGGCATTCAGGGTCATTTGGGTTCCTTGTCGTTGTTCTGCTCGGTGCCGTCCTGCCCGGCGCGGCGCAGCATCTCCCGCAGGGTAGGCAGGCTGCGCAGCTTTTTGCCGTGCCGGAGTTTCGGGTAGGCACGCAGCATACGGCGGGGTCCCACGATGCGGGGGGTGCGCAGCAGCTGTGCCTGCATCTCCTCGCTGCGCTGCTGCAGCTCTGTAGCCAGCTGTTCCAGCTGCAACAATTCAGCAGCACGCTCGGCGGTACCCTTGGCAGCAAGGCGGGCGGCGTTGGCGGCTTCGGCAGCGTTCAGGCGGGCATCCTCGCTGGCGCGGCGGGCGGCTTCGCTGGCTTCGGCAGCCTTGGCGCGGATGGCAGCCAGCGTTTCACGAGGGGAGGGACGCTTTTCCGCAGCATCCCGCGCTTCGGCGGCGGCAAGCTTGAATTGCAGCCGACCCTCGTCCAGCTTCTGGTCGGCATTCAGGGTGGTGGTGCCCAGCAGCTGGGTCATGGCATCGCTGACGGCGTGGATGCTGTCGCCCAGCTGCTCCATGGTGTCCAGCGTATCAGCCAGTGCAGAGGCGGCAATGGCGGTAGCCACCACGTCCACCGCGTACACGGCGTACAGAAAGCACATGACGATGACCCCCACAAAGGGCGGGATGAGGGCTACAAGGTCGGCTACCGCCGGGTGCACGATGCGCATGACCACCAGCGTGCCCACGCCCCACAGCAGGCAAAATTCCAGACAGATATAGCCCCCGATGTTAAAGGGGAAATCGCTGTAATCCCACCAGCGGGTGTGGTAGAGCTTGTACAGCGCCCAGCCGCCCACCAGCTCCAGCGCACTGGGCAGGATGACACCGCCGAGATACAGCAGCAGGATGCTGTGCTGCAAGGGCGTAAGGACAAACAGCACGATGATCATGCCAAAGCCGTAGATGGGGCAGACCGGACCGTTGAGAAAGCCCCGGTTCACCAGCTGACCGGTGGTGGCGGCGGCATAGATGACCTCCAGACACCAGCCTATACAGGAATAGATCAGGAAATAGGCCAGAATATGGTACAAGGAAAACCCGCATACCACGGTATCGGTAAGAAAGCTTACCATAAGGCACCTCCGTTCTTCAGTTCTGTTTGGATACGATCTTATATTCGTCCCCCGGCTCAAAAAAGGGACAGGCCGCAGTATTGCGGGCAAGATAGCGCGCCATCTCGTCCTCGTCCAGCGCAGCGCCCTGCGCGCAGTAATAGCTGCCGTATTCGTCCTGAAGATTATTCAGGCACAGCTCACAGGGGTCAGACATTGGTTTCGCCTTCCTGTGCGGCGGCTTCGGCGGCGGCAGCTTCCCGTGCCATCCGCTTGAGCACCTTGGGGTCTACCCAGGTCACACTGTCGGCACCGGGCTTCTTGCGGGCGATGAGCGCCTTGATTTTAATGCCCATCTCGGTGAACATGCCCTCGTGCTCGGTGCGGATGTTCCACTCCGGCTCGTTCTCGTGCAGGTCGTAGGTGATCCACTCGATATCGTAGCCGGAAGCGGGGAAGTACTCCACGCTGTCCCGGAACAGATCATCGTCGTCGGTCTTGAAGTAGATCTCGCCGCCGTCCTTCAGAAACTCCCGGTAGGCGATGAGCTGGCGCGGGTAGGTAAGGCGGTGCTTGTGGGAGGAGTCGTTCTTGCTCCACGGGTTGCAGAAGTTGATGTAGATGCGGCTGACTTCATCCTCCGGGGTGATGACGCCCTTGATGCGCTCGATATCGGTGCTCATGATCTTCACGTTGTCGATGGGGCGCCCCGCTGCCTGATAGGCGGCTTCGATCTTGCGCTTGGCAAGGATGAGCACCTTGTCGGTGATGTCGATGCCCAGATAGTTGTTTTCCGGGTGGGCGCAGGCCAGCTGGGAGATGAAGCCGCCCTTGCCGCAGCCCAGTTCCAGAATAAAGGGCTGCTCCGGGCGGGCATACTGACCGTGCCATTTGCCGCCCCAGATCAGGGGCTCGTGCACATGGAAATCCGCAGCCATCAGTTCGTCGTGGGCATAGGGTTTGAAACGCATTCTCATAGTTTGTTGTTCTCCTTGATGTTGTGTGAAACGCAGTCGCTTTTATTTTTACCCCCTCAGGCTGCTTGTTTCACGCGCAGCCAGCTCCCCCAAGGGGGCGCCTTATCCAAGGAGGGAAAGTTTATCTTTTTTGACTGAGAGGGTTATTTTTGCTCCCGCAAAAACGCTTCCACCTGCTCCGGGGTGGCGGCGCAGCTGCCCTGACAGATGCCGGGCTTGCCGCCGCCGCGTCCGTTCAATGCGGCGTTCAGCGCCTTGGTCAGGGCGCGCACATCGCCGTCCCGCCGGGCAAGGCAGTAGCCGGTGCCCTTTTCGGTGGGGGTCAGGGCGGCGCACAGACCGGTGGTGGCTTCGGTCAGGCGCACAGCCAGCCGGTGCAGCCCGTCCGGATCCAGTCCCGGCAGGGTGCGGATGGCGTCCGCATCGGGCGCAGTCAGCTGCGCAAGGGCGTCAAACAGCTGGCTGCACAGTCCGAAGTGTGTAAATTTGAGTGCAGTATACTCGTCGTAGACCCGGTGCACCGCCACAGCGGTCTGGTCGGCCTTGGCAGAGAGCAGCGCACCGATATCCGCCTGCCGGGCGCGCATGGCTTGCGCCGCCGCCAGCGCACGGGCGCCGCACACCACGCTCAGCCGCACACCGCCCTTGTAGTTCTCGCTGGCAAGGATCTTGATCTGCCCCACCTGACCGGTGGTGCGGGTGTGGGTGCCGCAGCAGGCGCAGACGTCCGCGCCCGGGATGGTCACGATGCGCACCTGCCCCTCGATCTCCTTTTTGGAGCGGTAGACAAGGGCGGCAAGCTCCTCCCGTGTGGGGTAACTGATGAGCACCGGCACATCCTTCCACACGATGCGGTTGGCGGCAAGCTCCGCCTGCCGCAGACCCTCGGGGCTGATGGGCACACTGGTGTCCATGCGCACCGCCTCGGTGCCCACATGGAAGCCCACGTTCTCCGCCCCGAACATCTGGTGCAAAATGCCGGAAAGGATATGCTCGCCGGTGTGCTGCTGCATCTTATCGAACCGCCAGTCCCAGTCGATGCAGCCGACAACGGCTGCGCCGGGCGCTGCGGCAGCGGGCAGGGCATCCACCGTATGCCAGATGACGCCCGCCTGCTCGTGGACATCCAGCACCTGCAGCACCGTGCCGTCCGGCAGGGTCAAAGTGCCCCGGTCGGCAGGCTGACCGCCGCCCTCCGGGTAGAACACCGTGCCGTCCAGCGCAATGCGCCCGCCGCCGGTCTTTTCGTCCGGCTCTGCGGCAAGAATGACGCTCTCGCACCCGGTGCGGAAGGCGTCCTGCTCAAAGTATTTTTCTGTGCGCTGCATCGCGCGAGTACCTCCTGTAGATAGAACGATTGAAAATGGGGGACGCGCACACCGGGAGAAGCTCCCCCAGTCTCGCTGCGCTCGACAGCCCCCTCTAGGATGGGGCCTTTGGCATGACGGTACAGTTTCCGGCTAAAGCGCAAAGTTTGCGGGCGCGCCAGAGGCTCCCTCCCAGAGGGAGCTGGCAAAACCGTCAGGTTTTGACTGAGGGAGTTCAAAGCGTCATCTTTTTCAGTATACCACGATTTTTGCCTGTGGAAAATAGTTTACAGTTATGTTATGATAGGAAACAACGAATATTCCCGAAAATTGACAGCGAGGAAGGTAACGGATCATGCGTGAAAGTGGTATTCTGATGCCGGTATCCAGTCTGCCCGGCCCTTACGGGATCGGCTGCTTTGGCAAGGCGGCATTTCAATTTGTGGATTTCCTGTCTGCGGCAGGGCAAACGATCTGGCAGCTGCTGCCGCTCAGCCCCACCGGCTACGGCGACAGCCCCTACCAGAGCTGCTCTGCCTTTGCGGGCAACCCCTATTTTGTGGATCTGGAAACGCTGGAAAAGGAAGGGCTGCTGACCGCCGCAGACCTCAAGGCCGAGAGCTGGGGCAAAGATCCGCTGGAAGTGGACTACGGCACTTTGTACGTCAGCCGCTTTGCGGTGCTGCGCAAGGCTTACGCCGCATGGCGCAGCCAGTGCGCCGGGCTGCACGGCTGTGCTTACTACTACCCAGATGACTACTACGCCTTCACCCTTGCCAACGAGGACTGGCTGGAGGACTATGCCCTGTACATGGCGCTGAAGGTAGCCAACAAGATGAAGAACTGGGTGGAGTGGGACGCCCCCTACCGCCGCCGCGACAAGGCCGCGCTGGCTGCCTTTGCCGCCGCAAATGAAGAGGAGATCGGCTTCTGGAAGTTCGTGCAGTACAAGTTCAGCGTCCAATGGCAGGCGGTCAAGGCATACGCCAACGAGAAGGGCGTGCAGATTCTGGGCGACATCCCCATCTACGTCTCTGCCGACTCGGTGGACGCATGGGTGGGCGGCAAGCTGTTTGAGCTGGACGCCGACGGTCGTTTTGCCCGGGTGGCGGGCTGCCCGCCGGATTATTTCTCCGCAGACGGTCAGCTGTGGGGCAACCCCCTGTACGACTGGGCGTACCACAAAAAGACCGGCTACGCATGGTGGGTGCGCCGGGTGCGCCACGCGCTGGACATCTACGACCTGCTGCGCATCGACCACTTCCGCGGCTTTGACACCTACTGGGCGATCCCGGCAGACAGCGCCACCGCCCGCACCGGCAAGTGGGAGAACGGCCCCGGCATGGAGCTGTTCGATGCACTGGAGGCCGCACTGGGCAAGCTGCCCATCATCGCCGAGGACTTGGGCGAGTTGTTCCCCAGCGTGCGCAAGCTGCTGGCCGACAGCACCTTCCCGGGCATGAAGGT
>CAVKCU010000065.1:0-7683 GCA_963654645.1 Clostridiales bacterium
ACAAGTCCGCCGGCATCATTGCGGGCGGCATGATCCCCAAGATCGGCGGCATGGCAGATGCCATCTATCAGGGTGTGCACGAGGCTGTCATCATCGACGGTCGCGTGCCGCACTCCATCCTGCTGGAGCTGTTCTCCGACCGTGGCTCCGGTACCCGCTTCTACCGCCGCAGCCACCGCGAATAAAAAGATTGCGCTGGAGAAAAAGCGGTATTATAATAGAAAAAATGCTCCCTTTGGGGAGCTGGTGCATGAGCGGAGCTTCTATTCACAGGAGGTACACCTATGGATTCTGAAAAAGTCATCAAGCGGGACGATGAGTACGTCCTGCACACCTATAACCGCAGCCCCATCGTGCTGGAAAAGGGGCACGGGCTGTACGCCGAGGGCCCTGAGGGACAGAAGTATCTGGACTTCACCAGCGGCATCGGGGTAAACAGCCTTGGCTACTGCGACCTTGCATGGGCAGAAGCCGTGTCCCAGCAGGCACACAAATTGCAGCACACCTCCAACCTCTACTATACCGCGCCCTGCGGCAAGCTGGCGAAAAAGCTGTGCAAGCGCACCGGTATGAGCAAGGTTTTCTTCGGCAACTCCGGTGCCGAAGCCAACGAGGGCGCCATCAAGGCAGCCCGTAAGTACAGCGTGGATCACTACGGCAAGGACCGCTATAACGTCATCACGCTGGTCAACAGCTTCCACGGACGCACCATCGCCACCCTGACCGCCACCGGGCAGGGGGTGTTCCACAACTACTTCGGCCCCTTCAACGAGGGCTTCCAGTACGTCCCGGCGGGCGATATCGAAGCGCTGCGGGAGCTGGTAGACCGCCACACCTGCGCTGTGATGATGGAGCTGATCCAGGGCGAGGGCGGCGTGATGGCGCTGGACCCGGACTATGTGCAGGCTGTGCGCGCTTTGTGCGACGAAAAAGACCTTGTGCTCATCGTGGACGAGGTGCAGACCGGCGTGGGACGCACCGGCACCTTCCTGTGCTGCGAGCACTATAACCTCAAGCCGGACATCGTCACCCTTGCCAAGGGGCTGGGCGGCGGTCTGCCCATCGGCGCGGTGCTGATGAATGAAAAGGTAGCCGAGGGCATGACCCCCGGCACCCATGGCTCCACCTTTGGCGGCAACCCGGTGGTATGCGCCGGTGCCAACGTGGTGGTGGACCGTCTGGATCAGAGCTTCCTTGCACAGGTCAGCGAGCGCGCCGTACAGCTGCGCACCGGCTTGGTAAAGCTGCCCCATGTCAAGAACATTTCCGGCATCGGTCTGATGGTGGGCATCGAGTTCTTTGATGTGCAGGCTGCGGATGTGCTGGCTGCCTGCCGCGAAAAGGGCCTGCTGGTGCTTACCGCCAAGACCCGGCTGCGCCTGCTGCCGCCGCTGACCGTCTCGGAACACGAGGTGGACATGGCGCTGGATGTGCTGGCTGAGGTGCTGGGCAGCATGGAGCCGACCGCTCCGAAGGAGCAGGCATGAAAAATCTGCTGAAAATGAGCGACCTTTCCCCCGCTGAGCTGACCCACATTCTGGATGTTGCAGACCAGCTGAAAGCGGACTGCAAGGCAGGCCGCACCGAGCCGCTGCTGGCGGGCAAAAGCGTGGCGCTGCTGTTCTCCAAGGCGTCCACCCGCACCCGCACCAGCTTTGAGGTGGGTGTGTACCAGATGGGTGGTCTTGGCAACTACATGAACACCGCCGAATTACAGGCCGGGCGCGGCGAGCCTTTGCGGGACACCGCCCGGGTGCTGGGGCGCTACTACGACTGCGCCGTCTGGCGCACCTACCGCCAGCGGGACTTGGAAGAGCTGGCAGAGCTTTCCGGCATTCCGGTGATCAACGGCCTTACCGACTACGCCCACCCCTGTCAGGTGCTGGCTGACCTGATGACCATCCGGGAGCGCCGGGGCACGCTGGCAGGGCTGAAACTCTGCTTTGTGGGCGACGGCAGCAACATGGCAAACAGCCTGATCGTGGGCGGTTTGCTGGCGGGGATGCAGGTATCCTGCGTCTGCCCCCCGGGCTACCGCCCGGCAGCGGATGTGCTGATGTTTGCCCACAAATACGGCAATGCCTTCCGCCTGACCACCGACCCCGCCGAGGGCTTGCAGGACGCGGACATCGTAGCCACCGCCGCGTGGAACACCACCGCCCCCGGCACTGCCGAGAGCGAGCAGCGTCTGCGGGATTTTGTGGGCTTCCAGCTCACCGGTCGTCTGCTGGAAAACGCCAAGCCGGACGCGCTGGTGCTGCACTGTCTGCCCGCCCATCGGGGCGAGGAGATCTCCACCGCCCTGTTCGAGCAGCACGCAGACGAGATCTTTGACGAAGCGGAGAACCGTCTCCACGTCCAGAAAGCCGTGCTGGCGGTGCTGCTGGCGGGCAAGTAAGCGGAAATTATACTTTATTATTGCAGTTCCGAAACGCCTGCGGGCGTTTCGGAACTGCTTTTTTACGGGGGATTACCCCCTCAGTCTCGCTACGCTCGACAGCTCCCCCAAGGGGACGCCTTTGGGCTGTGCCGAAAACTTTATCGCCACCACGAAAGCCGTCCCCTTGGGGAAGGTGGCTTGACGCGAAGCGGCAAGACGGAAGGGGTACTCCCGGGCAAGCTGCTTTTGCGTTGCGCCGGAAACCTTCCCGCCATGCCAAAGGCTCCCTCTCAGAGGGAGCTGGCAAAGCCGCAGGCTTTGACGGAGGGAGTTTTTATCACGCACTTACAATATACCCCCCCGTATGGTGATTTTGCCCATATTTTTGTACCAAATTTTGGCAGATGCGGCGGGCAAAAATGCTTTATTTCCATAAACTTTAGTGTTATACTCAACTTGACCTTTTGTCCGTTCCGGTTGTTCCGTTTGGGGGAACAGCCGGGCAAATCGATCAACAAAGGAGAGGATATCATGAAAAAACGCATCCTGAGCATGATACTGGCACTCAGTATGGTGCTCTCCATCCTTCCTGTGTCTGCATTTGCAGATGCGGGAGCGGGGTTGCCTTCTGCGGCGGCAGGGGCAACCAACAGCATCACTTATAGCTCGGAAAAAGAGCATGAGGATGTTGGCACGAACGCGGCAACGCAAAATCAGGTCGTCAAGATCAAGTTTGGCACTGACGGTCTGCCCAAGGCAGCGTCCGGCACCGGCTGGAGCTACAATAGAGGCATGGGATTGTACATTGCCGGCGCTGCAAATGCAACGACAGAGTACGTTCTGGACGGCACCGTGCGCTGCACTGTGCTCCTTAGCAATGCAAGCGGTGCCACCGTGTATTTGCTGGATGGCACGGTTCAAGGCAAGCTTCGGATCAGCGGCAGCTCTCTCTCCGGCGTCTGCGTTCTGGACGGCAGTTACGCCGATGCAGAGCTGTACACCGGCACCGTTGAGGGCGGTACCTATGCTAAGATGAAGCAGTACAGCGGTCAGATCAATGGCGGCTACTTCTACGATATCTCCGGGCTGAGCGCTGATACGCAGCAGCAGGCACACCAGCTGACCCTGCCGGAGGGCTGCACCCTGAACGGCCAGCCGGTGACCGGGGATGTGTATATGCTCAAGCTGGATAGCGAGCACAACATGAAGCTGGAGGTGCAAAGTGCTTCCCGCTGCGAGGGCTGGGCGGTAGCTACCACCAGTAAAAACGGCGGCGTTTTCCCCCTGCCCGCAGGCATCACTGACTACAATTTTACATACGGCAGCATGACAATTGCTTCGATCTCCATCAGCACAGACGGCACAACACTCTCTGCCAGCGTCAGCATGATCCCGATGTCGGGCAACGCACCCATGAAGCTGGTTCAGATCCCGTCCATGAGCAAGGAACTGAGCTTTACCAGTGATGGTCTGCCCGACCTGACCGACGTGGCCTGCGTGGAAAGCCTGGACGAGGGCGAATTTAAGCTTAAAGCCTACCTGTGCCGCAGCTGGACCTATTTCTGCTATCCCAACATGCTTAATTCGAGGGGCATTCTGACAATGGCAGATCAGGGCGGCAGAGCAATCAACTTCAAAGAGCTGAGCCCGGCACCCATCAACTGCGCGGTTCAGCTGACCAATGCCACCGTTACTGACGCAGCGTTTGGCAAAAAGGGCGCTTTGGTGCTTGGCGCTTTGGTGCTTACCAGCGGCAAGATCACCGGCGGCATCTATCCGGATGCTAGTGTTGGCATCGACACGACAGGCAACACCGGCAAGGTTGAAATTACCGGCGGTACCTTTGACTCCCTGTCCTGCGCAGGCGAATGCACTATTTCCAATGCAGTTATTCTGGACTGCACTTTCGGAGCCTTTTTCGGTGAAGGCAAGTTTACCGTTTCTGATACCGTGTTTGGCGAGCTGCCTGACGATATTGAAACTGCACTGGCAACCGGGCAGAAGCTCAGCAAGCTGACCGTGCGCAACGGCAATGTTACTGCAATAAACGGCAGAAGCCTGACTCTTTCCGCCAATACCATCTATCTGGTGGGCGCAGGCACTGCAGATATCACGCTGGACACTGATGTGGTCAGCATCAACGGTGATAAAGAGCTCAGCAACTACAATAAAAATACCTCTGCCGAGGGCAGGGTGCTGCATATTACCGGCAACAACGACGGCAAGGATATTCTGGTGAACGAGTCTACCGATATCGGCGCGGTCAAACCCTTGCGCATTACCAAAGACGGTCTGCCCGACCTGACCGATGTGGAGCCCAAGAAAGTGTCCGGCGAGGGCATGGAGATCACCCTCTATGAGGGCTTGGGCTGGAAGTACGCCACTAAATTCGGCAAGGCCGAAGACGGTGTGCAAAGAACCATGTCGCAGATCCTTATCACCAGCCCGGACGGCAACCCGGTGGACCTGTACTCGAGGGAAATCAACCCCACTCAGGCAGCGCTGAAGAGCGATGGCATTACGCTGCAGGACGTGACGGTTACCAATATGTATGCCGATGCTCCGGTCGAACTCAATAACGCTGTTATTAAAGGCGGATACTTCCAGCGGGAAGTCTCCCTCGACGAGACCAGCACCATCGACGGCGGCGTGTTCGACGCGACGGTCGAACTGAGAGATAACGCTAAGATCACCGGCGGCGTGTTCAAGGATATCGTTCTGTTTGGCAATACATCGGAGGGAACGGTCATCCGGGATGCCGTGATCATGGGCAGCCTGACGGGTAACAACAGCAAGGCCGCTGTTTCCGATACGGTGAGCTTTAGCCGCATCGACAGCGCATACCTTGCCGCCGGTCAGCAGCAGAGCAAGCTGCGTAACATGGATGGTGATGTGACCGAAGTCAACGGCAATTCTGTGACAGATGTAGCCGCTGTTTACCGCATTGGCGAAGCCGGGATGGTACTTACCTTCAGCAAGCCGGTCACGAATATCAACGGCAAGCCTGTCAACGCTTATATGGGCGCTTTCCTTTCTGCAGGCGGCAAAACTTTGACCCTTAACGGTCGCAATGACGGCAAGGATATTGTGGTAAACCAGACCGGCGAAACCACCGAAAAGCCGACCTTTACCGTGACTGTGTACGACGAGACTGGCGAAACTACCAAAACTACGGAGTACGCTGTGGACGAGGAGGTCAGCATCAAAGCACCTGAGAAGGAAGGCTGCAACTTTAACCGTTGGGAAGCAACTGGCTTGACGAGTGATGTGGTCACCACCAACGAGACCATCACCTTTAAGATGCCCGCGAAAAATGTTACCCTGACCCCGAAGTATGACGAGATCCCCGCCCAGAAGTTCTTCGTATTTGTGGACGGCAACGTATTTAAGGAATGCGCTGCGGGCAAAAAGGTCGAAATCTCTGCACCCAAGAAGAACGGCAAAACCTTTACCCATTGGGAATCGAGTGATGTGCCCGAAGGCACGGATCTTACCCAAGAGACCATCACCTTTAAGATGCCTGCACACGACGTTAACCTGGAGCCGCAGTACGGCATGAGCAAGTATACGCTGATCATAAAAGATGAGAACGGTGAGAACAAGAAGGTTGAACAGCACTTTAAGGGTGATCTGATCGAAGAATCCGCACCCTTTGCGGAGGATGGCTACACCTTTACCGGTTGGAAAGTAGAGGGTCAGCTGCCCAAAGGCACGGATACCAGCAGCGCAAAGATCAGCTTCAGGATGCCCGGAAACAACGTTACCCTGACCCCGCAGTACGCCAAGAAGTACCGCGTGACCGTGAACGGCTTGACGCAGGGGAACTACTTTGAGGGCGATACTGTCACGGTCCCTGCACCGAAGTATGAGGGCCTCACCTTTGCTGGCTGGGTGCATACGGAGGGTCTGCCCGATGGCACGGACACTACCGGCGATACCATCACCTTTAAGATGCCCGCAAACGATGTGACGGTTTACGCAAATCTTATCCCGACTCCTCCCACTCCTGATCCGGAACCCGAAACCTTTGCACTGAAGGTCACCAATGCACAGATCACCCTGCAGGACGGCACCGAGGTTGCCGACCTGAATGCTGTGCCTGTGGGTACAAAGCTCATTGCCACCGCAGACGAGAAGGAAGGCTTCACCTTCAACGGTTGGAAGACTATTGAGGGTCTGCCCGCGGGTACGGACACTACCGGCAAGACCATCACCTTTAAGATGCCCGGCAACGATGTGACGATCGAAGCAATTCTTATCCCGACTCCCGCTCCCGATCCGGAACCTACGACCTTTGCATTGACGGTCAAAAACGCACAGGTCACCCTGCAGAACGGCGCTGATGTCGACCTGACGGCTGTGCCTGCGGGTGCAAAGCTCAAGGCTACCGCATACCCGGACTTCGATACCGGTGTCTTTGAGAAGTGGATCTGCACCGGTCTGGAGCTGACCAAGGAGCAGAGCGAGGCTCGTGTGCTGGAGTTCGAGATGCCGGATCACAATGTGGAGCTGGAGGCTAAGTTTGTTACGCCTCCTACGCCCACCCCTGATCCGGAACCCACTCCTGATCCTAAGCCGAACCCGAACCCCACTCCGGATCCTGATCCGAACCCGAACCCCACCCCGAACCCTGATCCCACTCCGACTCCTACCCCCGATCCGGATCCCGCTCCCGCACCCAGTGATGACGGAAGCGGCGCAGTGATTGTGGCAGCAACCGCTGTGGGCGGCGTAGCCGTTGGCGTGGGTGCCTACATGGTAGGTACCACCGTCTACCTGAAGAGCGTTCTGCCCGAGGGTGTGGCGATCCCCGCTAACCGCCAGCAGCTGGCAGTTGCACTGTGGACTGCCGCAGGCAAGCCCGCTACCCAGAGCACTGCCCTGTTCAACGATGTAGCAGCCGATGCCGCAGAGCTGCAGGCGATCCGCTGGGCAGTGGATACCGGTCTGATGACCGCACAGGACGGCAACTTTAAGCCCGGCAGCCGCGTAAGCCGCTGGGAAGTCATCCGTACTTGGAAGAGCTACCAGAAGCGCGGCTGAGCCCGCTGACCGGTAACGACCCCTTATAACCCCGCAGGGACTGCTGCACAGCATGGTGCAGCAGTCCCTTTTTTGCGCCCGTGCAAGCCCGCTGTAGGCGCGTTTTGCGGCTTTTGGGGACGATTCGTGTCATTTTTAGGGTTTTCGTGCAAAAAGGCTCTGCTTTTCCGCCATTGGTGGTATAATATAGGTGCTGAAAAGCAAGCTGAAAATACGCCATTCCCATATTTTCCTATAGAGCAGAAAACCGTCCGGTAACC
>CAVKCU010000066.1:0-7652 GCA_963654645.1 Clostridiales bacterium
CCCCACAGCTTGATGAAGAAGTAGTTCATGACGCAGTTGCTGATAGCGCCCGCCATCATGGTGACCATGCTGCGGTCAGACTTTTTGGTCACCACATAAACACTGTTCATAAACTGGTTGAAGCAGCTGCAGGTGGAAGCCAGCACAAGGAACGGCACAAAGTGCCATGCGTAGTAGTAGTTGGACTTCATGACGTGCATCACCGGGCGGCACAGCCAGATAATGCCCGCCGCGCAGCAGAACAGCACGCTGGAATAGGTGCGGAAGATCTTGGTAAAGAACCGGGCGCGTTCTTCCTCCTCAGTCACGGCGGAAAGCTGCCACGCATCATAGAAGATCAGACCCAGCGTGGTCAGGATGGTGGGCAGGAAGTAGCCGGTGGAAAGCAGTCCGCTCCATGCGTTGCCGGTGCGCCCATCCATCCCTTCGCACATCTCGCGCACAAAGAACAGGTCGGAAGCGTTGATGATCCAGAAGCTGATCTGCGCCGGGATCATGGGCAGCGAGAAGTTGAGCATCTGCCGCCACAGCTTTTTGTTGATGCCCTTCAGCTCCACATAGTTCCACAGCTTGCCGGTGAACGTCAGGAACAGCACGCTGACCAGATCGCCGCTGATGATAGCCAGCAGGTAGCCGTTGGCGCCCCACTTGAAGCCTACCAGATACAGCACATAGAACGCCATGGTCGCCACGGTGCACAGCACGCCGTCCACTGCCACAAGCTTATTCCACTGGCGGCTGCGCACGAACTGGGTGCACAGGGTGCGTAGGCAGCTCATGAGCACATAAATGTAGATCAGCAGACCGTACTGCGCCATATCCGGCAAAAACTGGGTGACCGGCCAGCACAGCACCAGAATGCCAAAGCCGCCCAGAATGGTGAGCAGGCCGTTGGTGAACACCTGTTTTTCGCTGTTGCCCTTGTCCAGACCAAAGCGGATGATGGCGTTGGACATGCCCATGGACACAAAGGGAATGAGCAGGTTTGCATACTGGCTCAGGATCTTGGACAGACCCAGATCCGAGATCTCCGCCATGGCGTAGGTCAGAAAGGGCTGTACGATCAGGGTGAGCAGCTTGGATGAAAAGCTGGAGATTGCAAAGATCAGGGTATTGCCGGCCAGTTTGGAATATTTATCGCCGGTCTTTTTTTCGTTTTCCAAGGGAACTTCCCTCCCATTTTTACGATAGATTATTTTTTCAGCAGCTCCCGCCGGGCCTTCCAGTCCGGCAGCAGCTTTTCCACCTCCGCCCAGAAAGCCGGGCTGTGGTTCAGCTGCAAAAAGTGGCAGTACTCGTGTACTACCACATAGATCTGCGCCGCAGGGGGCTGGTTATACAGCTGCAAAGCAAGGGTGATCTGCCGCTTGCCCGGGCAACACACGCCCCAGCGGCTGGTCATGCTGCGCACTTTTAGGACAGGCTTCTGCCCGCCCAGCACCCCGGCAAAGGCCGGGTAGACCTTATCGCTCATGGCGGTAAAGTACGCCAGCGCCGTGGCTTTGTCCGGCAGGTCGGCGTTATCCCTGTTCAGCTTGGCGATGTTCTTTACCCGGGTATCCCGGATCCACTGGGCGTTTTGCAGCACAAAACGGTCAGCCTGTTCCAGACTGGCCGTCAGGGGGATGCTTACCATCACGGTGCCGTTGTCCCGCACCCGCAGGTGCAGCTGCTTTACCTTTTTGCGCACCAGCTCGTACTGGATGCCTTCCACGCTGCGCAGCTGGGCGCACGGCTTTGCCGCCATGTCAGGCCCTGCTCCGCATCAGGCGACCAAGGGGCAGCTGTGCCAGCACCACGGCGGCAAACAGCAGCACGCAGCCGGAGGATTCCCGGAAGGAAAGGCTCTGGTGCAGCAGCAGCCAGCCGCCCAAGGCGCTGAATACGCTTTCCAGGCACATGATCAGGCTTGCCACCGCAGGGTTCAGATCCCGCTGCCCCAGAATTTGCAGGGTGTAGGCCACGCCGCTGGACAGGATGCCGCAGTACAGGATGGGCCCGGCGAAGGTGACAAACTCCGCCATGGCAGGCTGCTCGAACAAAAACGCCGCCGCGGTGCTTTCCACCGACACCACAAAAAACTCCACAAGGCTCAGGCGCACGCCGTCCATCTGCGGGGAGAAATGATCCACCGCCATGATCTGGAAGCTGAACAGCACCGCACACAAGAGCAGCAGCCAGTCGCTGCTCTGGATGCTGCCAAAGCCGTCCTTCATGCACAGCAGGTACAGCCCCGCCACGGCAATGACCATGCTCACCCACAGCTGTGCGCTGCCCTTGCGGCCCAGAAACAGGCCGAACACCGGCACCAGCACCACATACATGGCGGTCAGAAAGCCCGCCTTTGCGGTGGAGGGGTCCAGCGTGATGCCCAGCTGCTGCGCCGCACTGGCTAAAAACAGCAGCGTGCCGCACACAAGCCCGGCTTTCAGCAGCAGCTTGCGCTCGGCAGAGGTCTTGGGCTTGCCGTCCGGCTTGCCCTGCCGGCGGTGCAAGGCGTCAAACGCCTTGACCGTGGGCAGCAGCACCAGCACCGCCATCCAGCTGCGTCCCGCCAGAAAGGAGAACGCGCCCATGCCGGAACCGGCGCTCTGCGCCACAAAGGCTGTGCCCCAGATCAGGGCGCACAGCATCAGCAGCATTGAATTTTTCGTCTGGTTCGTCATCCGGCAATGCCCTCCACCTTCAGCAGGCCGTACAGGTAGTACCGGCTGGAATCATACGAGATGGTCACGCGGTACTGCGCCGCCGGGTCCAGCCCGGAAATGGTGCAGCGGTAGTCGGTGCCATCGGTCTTGACGTAGTAGGTGCTGTCCGGCACATACTCTGCGCCGCCGTCCACCTTTTTCCACAGTGCCACCTTGAACTTCTGGGTGCCCTCGGCGGTGCCGCAGGCCATGATGTTCACACTGCCGCCCGGCACGGTAAAGTAGCCGGTGTTGCGGCTCCAGATGCCGTTGAACACCGCATACAGGCAGCCGTCTGCGGTGGCGGTGGCATACTTTGCCGAGGCATCCGCAATGCCCTGAATGAGCAGCGGGTCGGCGGTGGATTCTGCCCAGCGGGTGGTGTCCTCCTCCTGCACTTCCTCGGAGTGGCCTGTCACCTTCTGCGCCACCTTTTTCAGGGTCTCCTTGCAGCCGGTCAGGCTAAGCACCATCACCGCCGCCAGCAGCAGTGCCAAAAGCTGTTTTTTCATCTTCATAGCTTTCCTCATAGAAACAAAGAAACTTTTCTTTTTCGTGCGTCTCTGCCAACGGGCAGATACAGGGTAAGTATACCGCATTTTGCCGCTCTGCACAAGATACCTGTATTTATTTTGTGCGGTTTGCCGCCTGTTTCTGCACAAATTTTCACTTGTTCAGCGCCCGCAGCGCTGCGCACTCGGCCCCGGCCAGCGCGGGAGCCTCCGGCCCGAACAGGCTGCCGTAGCGGTACAGCGCCCAGCCGCCCGCCGCCTGCTGCCGTAAGTCCTCCACCTGTGCCGCCAGCGCACTGCCGGTGCTCCAGCCGGACACGCTGTCCGGGTTCGCGCCGCCGTCCCCGGTGCCCACCCGGTACGCCCCCAGCCCGAAGTACAGCGCCACATCCCCCGCCCGGGGGTAGGCAAGCCACGCCGGGACGATGTTTTCAAAGGCAAAGCGGGTGCTACCGGAGTGCAGGGTAAAACCATAGCCCCAGTACACCTGCGGGCAGAGGTAGTCAATGACCTTTTCCTCCCCGCCCGCCGCCAGCCATGCGGTCACATCGCTGTACTGCTGGTCAAGGTCGTTGTCCGGGTTGCCCTGCGGGCTGATGCCGAACCGCAGGGTGGGGTCTGCCGCCTTTACCGTGCGGTGCACTTTCGCCACCAGCGCGGTGACGTTCTGCCGCCGCCACGCGGCAAGGTCGGCTGCGCCGCTTGCCGCAAACTGCGCCGCGTCCACAGCGGCATCGGTGGTGGGGTAAAAATAATCGTCAAAGTGGATGCCGTCCACCGGGTAGTTCTGCACAAGCTCTGCCACCCCCTGCACCACATAGTCTGCGGCGGCGGGCACGGCAGGGTTCAGGTACAGTCCCTCCCCGGCGGTGCACAGCCAGTCCGGGTGGAGGTTTGCCAGATTGTTCTCTGCCAGATTCGGCGGCATGGCTGCCGAGGAGCGCAGGCGGTAGGGGTTGACCCACGCTTCCACCCCGATGCCCCGGCGGTGCGCCTCGGTAAGAAAGACATCCAGCGGGTCAAAGCCGGGGTCCTTGCCCTGCACCCCGGTGCACAGATGGCTCCACGGAAACAGGCTGCTGCGGTACAGCGCATCCCCGAAGGGGCGCACCTGCGCCAGTACGGTGTTCAGCCCCAGCCCGGCGCAGTTGTCCAGCAGCTGCGCCGCCCCTGCGCGGAAGGTATCCTCGGTGGAAAAATCCAGCAGCGCCCAGTCCAGATAGCTCACCCACACCGCCCGCCACTCTCCGGCGGGCAGGGCGGGGTTTGGCGCCGGGGGCGTATCCTGCCCGGATGCGGCGGTCTTTTCTGCGTCGCCCTTCTGCCGCAGATACCACCCCGCCGCCGCACAGGCAGCTGCGCCCGCCCCGGTCAGAAAGGCGCGGCGTCCAAAGCGGCGTTTCGCCTTGGCTTTGCACGTCCTGCGGCGCTGGGTCACAGGGTCTCCTCCTGCGTCTTATACAGGGTAAGCCCCGCCCAGCCCCGGGCGCAGGTCAGCAGCACGAACAGGATATTCGTCCAGAAGGCAAGGCCGCTCATGCCCGCGTACTTGGTCAGCATCCAGAACACCAGCCGCAGCACCTCTGCGGTGCTCACCAGCTGCAGCTGCCGCTGGATGGGTCTGCCGCGCTCGTACTCGGTGGCAAGCAAAGCGGGCCACACCAGCGCCGAGCAGATATCACCCGCCCAGCCGCTGGCGCCCAGCTTGCTGAGCATCAGCACCACGAACACGCCGGTGTAGTTGCGTTTTTCCCTTGCCGGTGCGCCCTTCTGCGCCGCCAGAAACAGCACCGCGATGCCGGTAAGGCAGAACACGATCATTTCCAGCCCGGAAAAATCCATCCCGCCCAGCACGGCAAAGCCGCCCAGCATGGACACTGCCGCCGCAGCCAGCAAAAAGAAGTACCATGTCTTGCGTGTAAATTTAAGCTTCATGAGCCCCTCCCCCCGGGCGTTTGCGCCCGGCTTGCAGAAAAATTAAAAAAGAATTGTAAATATTATAGCACAAACCCCCGCAGGTTGTGTTACAATAAGGAAAACTCTTTTGGGGGAGGTCTTTCCATGAACGCTGTCGTTTCCGTCTGTCTTTTAGCCTGTGCGCTGGGCATCATCGTGTACCTGCTCTCCCGGCGGGAGACCAGCCGCCGCAGCCAGTACGGTCCCGCCGGCCTGTCCGAGTTCCGCACCGACCTTGCGCTGGACGAATGCTTTGACCGTCTGGACACCCACAGCGGCACTGACCTCTTTGCCTACGAGTGCCGCCGGGAGAACGACGGCGGCTTTATGCTGCACCTGACGCTGCACCAGCCCAGCCAGCAGCCGCTGGACACCTTGTACACCCTGCGGCTGGACCCCGGCCGCCAGACCGTGGTGACCCTCATCTTCATCCGGGAGGCCTTTGGCTACAAAGAGCCGCTGTTCCCGCCCGCCATGCTGGACGAATTTATGCTGCAAAAGCTGGATGCCCGCCGCACCAAATGATTTTTGCGGAAAGCGCTTTCCTTTTTGCATATTTTTTGTTATACTAGTGCGTGTTGCAGCAATGCAGCACCCCTGCGGGCCAGTAGCTCAGCTGGTCAGAGCTGGCGGCTCATAACCGCTTGGTCGCGGGTTCAAGTCCTGCCTGGCCCATACAAAAAAGACACCCTTTCGGGTGTCTTTTTTTGTATATTAGGCGCTTTTATTCTCCATCCTCTGCGGGCAGCTGGTTCCACAGGCGGTAGTAGACGCCCCGCTTTTCCAGCAGCTGGGCGTGGGTGCCCTGCTCCACGATGCCCTCCTCGCCCAGCACAAGGATGCGGTCGTAGTCCTTGATGGTGGTCAGGCGGTGGGCGATGGTCAGGGTGGTGCGGCCATGAGCCAGTTTTTCAAGGCTCTGTCCCACAAGGATCTCGCTCTCGTTGTCCAGCGCGCTGGTGGCTTCGTCCAGAATCAGGATGGGCGGGTTCTTCAAAAACACCCGGGCAATGGCGATGCGCTGCTTCTGTCCGCCGGACAGCTTGACGCCGCGCTCGCCCACATAGGTGTCATAGCCGTCCTTCAGTGCAAGGATGAATTTTTCCGCGCCCGCCAGCCGGGCGGCGGCTTCGATCTCCTGCCGGGTGGCGCCGGGCTTGCCGTAGGCGATGTTCTGCGCCACCGTGCCGCTGAACAGGTACACGTCCTGCTGCACGATGCCGATATCCTGCCGCAGGCTCTTTAAGGTAACGCGGCGGATATCCTGCCCGTCAATGAGGATGCGTCCGCTGGTCACCTCGTAAAAGCGGGGGATCAGGTTGCACAGGGTGGTCTTGCCGCCGCCGGAAGCACCCACCAGCGCCAGACGCTCCCCGGCGCGGATGTCCAAGCTGACGTCATGCAGCACCTTGTTGTGGTCGTCCGGGTACTCAAAGCACACCTTCTCGAACCGGATCTCGCCGGGACCGGGCTTCAGGGGCACGGCGTCCGGGGCGTCCTTGATAGCCACCGGGGTGTCCATGATCTCGGCAAAGCGCTCGATGCCGGTCATGCCGCGCTGGAACTGCTCGGCAAACTCCACGATGCGCCGGATGGTGGCGATGAGGGTGGTGACGTAGAGCATATACGCCACCATATCGCCGGCGGTGATTTTACCGTACACCAGCGACAGGCCGCCCGCCAGAATGACCACCAGATACATCAGGCCGTCAAACAGGCGGGTGGAGGTGTTGAACGCACCCATGGCGTAGTAGCCAAGGGTCTTGATCTGCTCAAAGGCGCGGTTGCCCTTGGCGAACTTTTCCCGCTCCTCGTCCTCGGCGGCAAAGGCCTTGACCACACCCTGTCCCAGCAGACTGTCCTCGATGGTGGAATTCAGCTCGCCGATCTGGACGCGCTGCTGGCGGAACCGCGCCCGCAGACGTCCGTTCAGGTACACCGACACCACGCCCATCAGCGGCACGCAGGCAAACACTGCCAGCGTCAGCGGGATGCTGGCGCGGCACAGGATGGCAAAGGACGCCACGATCTTGATGCCCGCGATGAAGAATTCCTCCGGGCAGTGGTGGGCGAACTCGGTCACATCGAACAGGTCGTTGGTGATGCGCCCCATGATGGTGCCCACCTTGGTGTTGTTGTAGTAGGTATGATCCAGCTGCAGCAGATGGTCAAAGGCATCCCGGCGCATATCCGTCTCGATATGCACGCCCATGATGTGACCGATGCTGGACATATAATAGCTGGCTGCGCCGTCGATGACGCGCAGCACAAAGTAGAGCGCCGCCAGCTTCAGCACGATGCCCGCCGTCAGGGTGATGCCCACCCCCATGGCGGAATTGGTGATGGTGCTCATGATCTTGGGCAGCACGATATCGCACAGGGTGGTCAGTGCCGCGCAGAACAGGTCAAGGCACAGCACCATTTTATAGCTTGCCAGATACGGCAGAAACCGCCGGATCAGCGCACCGCTGCTTGCGTGGTGCGCCCCGGGGTCGTT
>CAVKCU010000067.1:0-7609 GCA_963654645.1 Clostridiales bacterium
GCGGCGGTCATCGCCTTTGCCTTCAACGAGGGTGCCTACTGCGCCGAGACCATGCGCGGTGCGCTGGAAAGCGTACCGCAGGGGCAGCTGGAGGCCGGGTACTGCGTGGGCATGAGCTGGTGGCAGATCATGCGCCGCATCGTGCTGCCGCAGGCGCTGCGCACTGCCGTGCCTGCGCTGTCCAACTCTCTTATCGGCATGATCAAGGATACCTCGCTGGCGTCCAACATCACAGTGGCAGAGCTGTTCATGGCTGGACAGCGGGTAGCCGCCCGCACCTACATCTTCCTGCCCATCTACTGCGAGGTGGCTGTGGTGTATCTGCTGTTCTGTACCGTCATCACCAAGCTGCAGGCGCTGCTGGAACGTCAGCTCAACGCCCGCGGCTTCCAGTAAAAAGGGAGGGTGCGCACCTATGGCTATGCTTGAGATCCGCAATGTGCAAAAAACCTTCCGTACCTACGCAAAACCCGGTCTTTTCCACCGCCCCGGTGCACAGAAGCCCACCAGCGAGCTGCCTGTGCTGCGCGGGGTGGACCTGACTGTGGAAAAGGGCGATGTAGTGGCGATCCTTGGGCCGTCCGGCTCCGGCAAGACCACCCTGCTGCGTTGTTTGAACTTTCTGGAAACTGCCGATGCCGGGCAGCTGGTGTTTGACGGCGAAAGTTTCGACCTTGCCCATGCCAGCCGCGCCGACATTGCCCGACTGCGCAAAAAGACGGCGTTTGTGTTCCAGAACTACAACCTGTTCCGCAACAAGACCGCCCTGCAGAACGTGACCGAGGGGCTCATTGTGGCGCGTAAGCTGCCCAAGGAGCAGGCGGATGCCATCGGCATGAGGATGCTTGCCAAAGTAGGCCTTGCCGACCGCGCCGACTACTACCCCCGCCAACTTTCCGGCGGGCAGCAGCAGCGGGTGGCGATTGCCCGCGCCCTTGCCGCCGACCCGGAGATCATTTACTTTGACGAGCCCACCAGCGCCCTTGACCCTGAGCTGACCGGCGAGGTGCTCAGCGTGATGCGGCAGCTGGCTGAGGAGGGCATGACCATGCTGGTGGTCACCCACGAGATGGGCTTTGCCCGCAATGTGTCCTCCAAGACCGTGTTCATGGAAAACGGCGTGGTGGTGGAGCAGGCACCCTCTCAGCAGTTCTTTGCATCCCCCAAGGAGGAGCGTACCCGGGCTTTCCTGCGCAGGATCGCCCATACGGAATAAAACACTTCTCTTTTTTGCATTTTTTACGATAGAAAGGGATTTTTACTTATGAAACGCAGAACCTTTATTTCTCTGATGGGTGTTATGGCAGCCGCCGGGGTGCTCAGCCTGACCGGCTGCTCCTCCAAGGACACCGCCGCCAGCACTGCCAGCTCCGCACCGCTGAACAAGCTGGATAGCATTCAGAAGAGCGGCAAGCTGGTGGTGGCGCTGGAAGGCGCATGGCAGCCCTGGAGCTACCACGATTCCTCTGACACGCTGGTGGGCTACGACGTGGAGGTATCCCGCGCCATTGCCGAAAAGCTGGGCGTGGAGCCGGAGTATGTGGAGAGCGACTGGGACAGCCTGTTTGCCGGTCTGGACGCAGGCCGCTACGACATGGTGTGCAACGGCGTAGAGGTGACCGAGGAGCGCGCCAAGACCTACGATTTCACCACCCCCTACGGCTACATCCACACTGCACTGGCAGTGCGCAAGGATAACGAGGACATCCACAGCTTTGAGGACCTGAAGGGCAAGACCACCGCCAACAGTCTGGCTTCCACCTACATGGAGCTGGCTGAAAGCTACGGCGCTACCGTGCAGGGCATCGACACGCTGGAAGAGACCATCCAGTTGCTGACCGCAGGCCGCATTGACGCCACCCTGAACGCGGATGTTTCCTTCTACGACTACCTGAACGTCCACCCGGAGGCCGATTTCAAGCTGGTGGCACAGACCGCCGAGGCCTCCCATGTGGCCATCCCGGTGCTCAAGAGCGAGGACACCGCCTATCTGGACGCACTGAACGCCGCCATTGAAGACCTGCGCGCCGACGGCACCTTAAAGACCCTGAGCGAAAAATATTTCGGACAGGATATCTCTTCTGAAAACTGAGAAGTTTGACCCTCTCAGTCTGCTCACTTCGTTCGCATCCAGCTCCCCCGAAAGGGGGAGCTTTTTTGTTATCTGTCAGTCCGTGCCAGTAAAGCTCCCCCTTCGGGGGAGCTGGCGAGCGCAGCGAGACTGAGAGGGTTCAGTACCTTAAAAACAAGCAGCAGCCTGCGGGAAATCACCCCTTCCGTCTGCTCACTGCGTTCGCAGCCACCTTCCCCAAGGGGACGGCTTTTGGTGGTGGCGAGAAGGTTTCTCATTGCGCCCAATGCTTTAGTACTGAGAGGGCAAATTCCCTATTGACTTATGCAATATTATATGTTATATAATATTATAGAAACACACCATACCGAAAGGAGGCTGTTCCCGCATGAGTTTTCCCATCAGTGCCGCGCTGCTGGATGCCATTGTGCTGTCCGTGGTGGCGCAGGAGCCGGAAGGTACCTACGGCTACAAGATCACCCAACAGGTCACCCACACGCTGGAGCTAAGCGAATCCACCCTGTACCCGGTGCTGCGCCGGTTACAGAAAGACCAGCTGCTCACGGTCTACGATGCGCCCTTCAATGGGCGCAACCGCCGCTATTATCAGATCACCTCCGCCGGGCGGGCGCAGCTTGCCGCCTACGCGCAGGAGTGGAGCCGCTACCGTTCTTCCATTGACACATTTTTCAGAGAGGTGGAATGATCTATGACCCGTACTGCATTTCTTGCTGCGCTGGAGCAGCTTCTGGCTCCCTTGCCGGAGGCCGAGCGCAAGGACGCTTTGAGTTATTACGAGGATTATCTGGACGCCGCCGGGCAGGAAAACGAAGCCCGCGCCATTGCGGAGCTGGGCAGCCCGGAGGAGGTTGCCCGCAAGATTCTGGACGAGCAAAGCCCGCAAGGCACTCCTGCCGCCCCGGCATCTTCTGCCCGCAAGCCGCGTTCCCGCTGGCGCATGGTGCTGGGCGGCGGGCTGGCGGTGCTGATCCTTGTCTGCTTTTTCTTCCAGCACTCCAAAGCCACCCCGGTGCAGCCAGTCGAGCCTGCGTCCCCGGCATTGGACAGCAGCTCTGTCCCGGAGGATGCCAGCAGCAGCTACCTCGCTGTCCTGACAGATACCGTTCCCCTCACCATTCCCGCCGACGACCTTGGGGAAAGCACCCTGCAGATCCCGCTGGAAAAGCTGGATCAGGAACTGAAACTCAGCCTGAACTACGGCTCTGTGACCTTTGTCACCGACCCGTCCCTTACCTCAGACAAATACGCCACCTTCCAGTTCGACAACTTCCCGCATTCGCCTGTTCTGCGCACCACCGGCGGGGATGGACGCACCACCCTGACCTTTGAAATGCCGGAAAACTGGCAGGTAGCCGAGGATGCCCCCGAAGCCATGCTCACTGTCACCATCCCGGCAGACGCCCTCACCCGGCTGATCATCAGCTTGGAGACCGGCGATGTCCGCCTTGCGCCCATGCAGCTGAAAACGCTGAATGTTGCGCTGGCTAACGGCAGTCTGCGTGCCGAAAACCTGACCGTGACCCGCGACCTGCTGGTCGAGCTTTCTGCTGGGGGATGCATGATCGATCACCTTTCCGTTGCAGAATACGCCAATATCACCGCAACCCGCTGCATCCAACTGCATCTGGATGGCGACCCCGCCGACTACATGACCGATGCCCGCACGGATAACGTTGTACGCATCGGCAGCAAGACATACGATAAACGCTATACCTCTACCGGTTCCAACGGGGTCCTGAATCTTTACGCCAAAGGGCTGATCGATCTGAACACTGAAAGATAACGCCCCGCTTAACAGAAAGCGCCCCTCTTCCATGGCTTTGCGCCGGCGAAGAGGGGCGGTTTTGTGTTTATGCCTGATGAAAATATTCGTAGATAGTCTGCGCCAGCTGCCTGCCCACTCCGGGGGTGTTTTCCAGCTGGTCGGGGGTGGCTTCCTTCACCGCGCCCACGCTCTTGAACTGCGTCAGCAGGGCTTTGGCTGTTTTGGGGCCTACGCCCGGCACCTCGGTCAGGGTGGAGGAGTAGCTTTTCTGCTTCATCTGCTGCTTGCGGTAGGCGTTGGCAAAGCGGTGGGTCTCGTCCTGAATGGCGGTGATGAAGGTAAAGGTGCCGCGGTTCATGTTGATGGCGATTTCCCGCCCGTCACTGTCCACGATGGCGCGGGTGCGGTGGTGGTCATCCTTTACCATGCCGTACAGCGGCACATCTGCCAGCGCCGTACCGGCAAGCGCTTCCTTTGCGGCACTCACCTGTCCCCTGCCGCCGTCCATCAGCAAAAGATCCGGCTTCTGCCCGAACCAGTTGCCGCCGGGCTGACCGTTTTCGGCCTGTGCGGCGTATTTTTCGTACTCTGCCGCCCGGCGGGAGACGGTCTCTGCCAGCGAAGCGTAGTCGTCCGTGCCCGCCACAGTCTTCATCTTGAACTTGCGGTAGCCCGCCTTGAAGGGCTTCCCGTCCTTGAAGGTGACCATGCCGCAGACGCTGCTGCCATCGCCCCAGTTAGAGATATCGTAGCTTTCAATGGCGCGGGGCGGCTTTGAAAGCCCCAGCACCTGCGCCAGCTCGTCCAGCAGCTTTTCCTCCCGGGCGTAGCGGCCGCTCTCCCGCGCCAGACGCTCCACCGCGTTGGTGTGCGCCATCTCCACCAGATGCGCTTTATCGCCCCGCTGGGGCACATACAGCTGTACCTCGCTGCCCCGCTTCTGGTTCAGCGCCTGCTGCAAGGCATCCACATCCGGCGGCAGTGCGTCCACCGCGATGATTTTGGGGATCTGCTCATCGTCCAGATAGTACCGGGGCAGAAATTCCTCCCGCACCGCGTCGATATCCGAGGTATCGTGGAACAAAAATTCCCGCTTATCGGTCAGCCGTCCCTCCCGGAAGCGCAGCACCGCCGCGCACACGCTGTCCGGTGTGCCGGCCAGCGCCACCACGTCCATCTCCACGTCCGGGTCTACTACCACCTTCTGCCCTGCCGTCAGCTTGGTGATGGCGTTGATCTGATCCCGCAGAAGGGCGGCGGTCTCAAATTCCAGCCGGTCGGAGGCCTCTTGCATCCGCTCGTTGAGGGTTTTCAGAATATCCTTTTTGCCGTAGCGGATCAGGTGCACCGCATTTTTGACCGCCTGATTGTAGGTCTCGCAGCTGATCTTGCCACTGCACACCGCCATGCACTTGCCGATGTGGGCGTTCAGGCAGGGGCGTCCCTTGCCGATCTCCTGCGGGAAGCGCTTGGAGCAGCGCGGCAGCAGAAAGGCGTCCATCGCCGTTTCCGCCATCTGCCGCGCGGCAAAGCTGGAGGTGTAGGGGCCGATATACTCCGCCCCGTCCTCCTCCTTTTGCAACGTGAAGGAAAGGCGCGGCCAGTCCTCCCGGGTGACGCGGATATAGCTGTACCCCTTGTCATCCTTGAGCAGGATGTTGTACTTGGGCGTGTGCGCCTTGATCTGGCTGGCTTCCAGCACCAGTGCCTCGAACTCGCTCTGACAGACGATGACGTCAAAGGCGTAGGCGTGGGCGATCATCTGGCTGACCTTGTTATCGTGGGGCACGCCCTCGCGGAAATACTGGCTTACCCGGATGCGCAGGCGTTTGGCCTTGCCGATATAGATGATGGTGTCGCTTTTGTCCCGGATGATATACACCCCGGGCAGCAGCGGCAGCATACAGGCTTTCTGGTAGAGCTCGGCCTTAGTCATGCAGCACCTTCCTCCGTATTTGTGGGATGGGGCTTCCTGCCATGGAAAGCCCTTTGCTCCCGGTAAAAAGCGTACCAAAAAAGCGGCAGGGAACCCCCGCCGCTTTCTGTTGCTTGTGATACAGACTTACTCTGCAAAGCCGGACTCCACCAGCTTGATCAGACCGTCCACGGCAGCCTGCTCATCAGCGCCGTCAGCGATGATGCGGATGGTGGTGCCGCCAACGATACCCAGAGACAGAACGCCCAGCAGGCTCTTTGCGTTCACGCGGCGTTCTTCCTTTTCGACCCAGATGGAAGACTTGAACTCGTTTGCCTTCTGGATAAAGAAGGTAGCCGGACGAGCGTGCAGACCAACCTGATTTTCAACGGTAACTTCTTTTACGTACATAGTAAAGCGCTCCTATCTAATATCGTTTTGGTGTTCAAAAGCATAGTGTGCCTGTTGTGTTACACTCATTTTAGCGCAAGTCGAAACGGTTGTACAGTCCCCTTTTGCATTTTTGGCGCTTTTCCCAATGAAACAGGGAGCATTTTTCAGGTTTTGTACAAAGACAATAAAATTATACCCCGAAGGTTAGAGGGGTAATACAAAAGTTTTCAACAACTTTTAGACTGCCGGGGAGTTTTCCTCTGAATTTTGTGTATTTTCACCGATATTTCCGGCGCAGCTCACTCCTGCACCGGGCCTGCGTAGCGCATCTGCACCAGTGCGCATTTACGCGTCACGGTGGGGTATTGCTGCGGGTCAAATTCCAGACTGGTGCTGCCGTCCAGCTGCCAGCCCATGCGGGTGTACAGCGCAATGGCGCGGGTGTTGGTGTTCAGCACGCTCAGCACCGGGTGTGCGTGCTCCGGCAGCTTTTTGCGGGCAAAATCCAGCAGCTTTGCGCCGATGCCCTTGCCCCGGGCTTTTTCCGTGACGAACAGGTGCTCGATATGCCCCGCCTTGTGGCTGACGCACACCATGCCGTCCGGCACGTCCTTGGTGGTGTGCAGGTAGCACACCCAGCCCGCCGCCTTTTCCTGCTGCAATTGCAGCAAAAATTGCTGCTCGTTCAGGGTGCGGCAGTATTCCGGCGTCCAGTTGTCGGCGCAGACAGCCTGCCGTCCCTCGGCAAACAGCTTTGCGGCGGCGGCAAACTGCTCGGCGGTCTTTACCAGCCGGACATTCTCGCCCCGCTTCCACTTGGGCACTTCGGCAATGGGGTGGCTCGTGCACCACTGCTCGTACAGCTCCGGGCGGCGCAGACGGGTGCGGGTGCGGCTCTGCTCGCCGCGCCATGCCTCGATTTTAGCATGGTCGCCGCCCAGCAGCACCTCAGGCACGGCGCGGCCTTCCCATACCTCGGGGCGGGTGTACTGGGGATATTCCAGCAGACCGTCCCAGTAGCTTTCCTCCTCGTAGCCCTTCTGCTCTGCCAGCACGCCGGGCTTCAGGCGCAGCACGCTGTCTGCCACCACAAGGCTGGCAAGCTCGCCGCCGGTCAGGATATAATCACCGATGGAGATCTCCTCGTCCGCAAAAGCATCGATGACACGCTCATCAATGCCCTCGTAGTGACCGCAGACCAGCGTCAGGTTGTCGTACTGTGCCAGCCGCTTTGCGTGCTCCTCGGTGTAGCGCTGCCCGCCCGCCGTCAGGAACACGATATGCGGGGCGGGGCGTCCCTGTTCGGCCACCTCGCGCTGCACCGCCCGCAGGCAGTCCGCGATGGGCTGGGCGTACAGCACCATGCCGCAGCCGCCGCCGTAGGGGTAATCGTCGGTCTGCTTCTGCTTGTTCAGGGTATAGTCCCGGATCTGGTGGCAGTGGG
>CAVKCU010000068.1:0-7484 GCA_963654645.1 Clostridiales bacterium
CCAGGAAGCCCAGCTTGGTGTAGCCGTCCTTAACAACGGCGTAGCCTGCCAGATAGCCTGCCTGCTCCTCCTTGAAGGTGATGCAGTAGCAGTTTGCGGGGATGCTGTCGGTGCCGATATCGCCCTGAGTCACATCGATGGCGATGAACTTGACATCGGGGTACTGGTCAGCAGCCCATGCCAGAGAAGCGCCGTACAGGTAGCCGACGCAGACGATGACGTCAGCGCCGTCGTTGACAGCCTGACGGATCATGGTCTCGCGGTCCTCATCGGAAGCATCGGAATCGGGGATGTAGTACTGGCAGTTGTCGCCCATGTAGCCGGAGACAGCAGCCCAGCAAGCCTGATTGAAGCTCTCATCATCGATCGTGCCAGTATCGCAGGTCAGAGCGACCTTGGCGATCTTCTCAGCGCCGTCTGCTGCACCGGAAGCGGTGGCAGAGCTGGCAGCTGCGGAAGAAGCAGTGCTGGTAGAAGAAGCGGAAGAACCGCCGCAGGCGGTCAGAGCAGCGGCAGCGGCAGCAGCACCGACCACAGCCAGAAAGTTACGACGAGAAATCTTCATAAGAAACTCTCCTTTATTTTAAAAAATTGCGTCAAATGAATGAAATGTGCGCTCTGGCACATTTACTGGCTCAAGTATAGCGGGTGAAGGTGACAGATGCAAGCAATTTCCGATTACAAATTCTTTACAAATCCCTTGTATAATTTATAAAAAAGTAATGCTTTTTCACTAATTTTCCCCTGCTTGCGCTGTTTTTCGCAGAAAGACAGTTACTTCTCTTCCACGGCGCTGTTGCCCGCCACGTTGGAGGGGCCAAAGCCGAAGGGCAGCAGCTCGTCCATGCTGCGCTCGATGAAATCCTCCGGGGTCTTTGCCATAATGACGTTCAACTCCGGCCCGCCGAACTCAAACAGTGCCTGACGGCACACCCCGCAGGGCGAGGTGATCTGCCGGTTCACTTCGCCCCGGCGGCTGCCCACCACGGCGATATCCGTAAACGCGGTCACACCCTCCGCCACCGCCTTGAACAGGGCGGTGCGCTCGGCGCAGCTGGTGGGGGTAAAGGCGGCGTTCTCCACGTTGCAGCCGGTAAAGATGCGTCCGTCCGCAGCGCGCAGTGCAGCGCCCACCATAAAATCGCTGTAAGGCACATAGGCCTTTTCCCGCGCGGCCAGCGCCATGCGGATCAGTTCCTGTTTTTCTTCCATGGTCAGTTTTGTCATGCTGTTGCCTCCTTTTACGGGCAAAAACAGCGCGGCTGTGCTTTGGGCGGCAGCCGCGCTGGAAAAGTATGCGATCAGTACTCTGCGCCCAGAGCGACCTTCATCATATCAGTAAAGCTCTTCTGGCGCTCCTCGGCAGTGGTGATGCCGGGAGCCACAAAGCTGTCCGAGATGGTCAGCAGGCAGGCGGCGTTCTTGCCCAGCACCTGCGCGTTGGCAAACAGAGCAAAGCTTTCCATCTCCACGCACAGGCAGCCGTCCTCATCCCGCAGCTTTTCCCAGTAGGTGGGCTTTGCGTCCGAGGGCTGGCGGTAGAACACATCCGAGGAGTGGATGTTGCCCTCGATCAGGGGGATGCCCTGCTTTGCAGCGGAGGCACGCAGCTTTTCGTTCAAAGCTGCGCTGGGCAGGGTGACGTTTCCGGTAAAGCCGCTCTGCACCCGGGCGTAGTTGCTCTCGCTCACGGCGCCGGTGGCCAGCACGGTGTCGAACAGCTTGGCCTTCTCGGTGTAGCTGCCGGCAGAGCCGATGCGGATGATGTTCTCCACGCCGTAGAAGCTGAACAGCTCGTAGGAGTAGATGCCGATGGAGGGCATACCCATACCGCTGCCCATCACGCTGATGGGGCGGCCTTCGTAGGTGCCGGTAAAGCCCAGCATCCCGCGCACGCCGGTCACCTGCCGGACGTCCTGCAAAAAGGTGTCAGCAATAAACTTGGCACGCAGGGGGTCACCCGGCATAAGGACTGTCTTGGCGAAATCGCCCATTTCTGCGCTGATGTGAGGGGTAGACATAGATGATCTCTCCTTTTATCTTATCGTAATTTATCGGTTGCGATAGTTGCTGCGGTTGAACACAGTCTGCGGCGAAACATAAGCGCCGTTGCGCCGGATCTCGAAGTGGCAGTGGTTGCCGCTGGAGCGTCCGGTGCTGCCCACATAACCGATGAGCTGACCCTGCTTGACCGACTGACCAGCGTGCACCACCAGCGACAGGCAGTGGGCGTACACGGTGGTGTAGCCGTTGCCGTGGCTGATGATGATGGAGTTGCCGTAGCCGTTGCCCGCACCGGCGCGGTTGTAGCCAGCCTTGGTCACCGTACCGCCTGCCGAAGCATAGATAGGCGTACCGGCGGCGGCGCAGATATCCACGCCCTTGTGGCTGCCGCCGTACCAGCGGGAGCAATACCTGTAGCCGGGCACCGGCCAGATGAACTGTCCGCTGCCGGTGATATAGGCTGCACCGGAGGCTGCCTTTTTGGTGCCCACCGTAACTTTTTCAGTCACAGGCTCCTTGGTCACCACGGTGCTCAGGATCTGCTGGGAAAGCTGGTTGCCGTTTGTATCGTACACCCGCTGCGCCGTCACGGTGCGGATGCCGTTTTCGCCCTTCTGGGTAACGCGCTTCGTGCCGGAGTTCAGCTCGTTGGACTTGGTGGTCTCGGTGGTGTAGGCGATCTCTTCCTCCCAACTCTCCACCTTGGTGATGCGCACCTCCAGCGTCTCCTCCTCCCGCACCACGGTCAATGCATCGCCGGGCAGGATCTTAGAGTTCTGGGTCAGGCCGTTTTCCCCGTTGGCGGTAAAGCCGGTGTTCATTTCGCACAGTTCCTTCACAGTCAGACCGTTTTTCTGGGCGATGGACCAGATGGTATCGCCGCTCTGCACCGTATAGGATTTTTCTGCCTGCTGCACGCCGGAGAGCAGCTGCTCCACCTCGGCTTCCTCCTGGAAGCTCTCGTTGAAGTAGATGCCGTTTTCCAGTGTAACATCCTTGTTGAAGCCCACAGTGGTGTTGGGGTCATCGGGGTTCTCGTAGGGCTCCAGCAGACTGCTGATGTATCGTTGCAGGCTGCTGCCGTCCGCGCACACGGCGGTAAGCTCGCCGTCCAGATATAGAGCAGTGCCCTCACTGATCTGGTCGCTGGAATTTTTGAGGATGGCGTCAGCCACGTCATTTTCGTCCATCACGTCATGGGCGACGGTCACGGAATAAGTAGGCTCCACGGTAAAACGCGCCTGCTCTGCGCCGGAATAATTGATACGCTGCTGCACAGCTTCCAGCGCAGAGTTGAACACCTCTTCGTTGGCCACATAGCCCACGGTCTTGTCGTCCACCTGCACCTGCAAGGCATAGGGCTGGCGGATGGTGGTCTGGAACACGGTCACCATAACAGCCAGTGCTGCCGCCGGCAGTACATACATAGCCATGCGGGGCACAAGGCGGATGTTATCGGCGATGCCCTCCGCAAGGAAGTGTCCGCTTGCGCGCAGCGCAGCGCCAAAACCTTTTTCCTTGCGCACCCGGTGTGCGTGGCGCAGCAGCGCCCCGGTGCCCCGCAGGGCAAGCACCAATGGGCCAAACAGATCCCGCAGCAGCTGCGCTGCCCCGGGGAATGCCATAGATGCGATATTTTTCAGCAGATCTCTGACCGTTTGCAGCAGACGCTGCAGCCCGTGCTGCAAATGGCGTCCTGTGCGGATGACCGCATACTCGGCAGAAAAGCCGATGGCGTACAGCGTCTCGCCCACCATGGGCGCTATGGGATTATGCAGCAGCTTACGCCACAGCTTATCCCAGCGGTGCTGGCGCTTGCGGCGCAGCCTGTGCCGCCGCAGCACACCCCGGCACTGGAGCTGCGCCCACAGCGAACGCAGCTTCTGGCGACGGGGTTGCCGTACCGGCTGCGCAGCGGGCTGCTGCTCCTTGGTTTTATCTTCAGTCAACGGGATTTTCTCCTTCCTGCGCCGCTGCAGGGCATTTTTTCAGCCCGGAACACAGCAGCTAGATGGTGTACGTTCCCCTGTTCAAAAGGTCAACAGGGCCTGTACACAATACGCTCTCTTTTTTATTATACACTTTGCATGGTTTGAAACAAGCGCTTACATAAAATTTGGCTACTTTTTCACGCAGTTTTCACGAAAATAGTGCTTCCATATCCGGCGGCAGCGGGCTTTCCACCGTGACGGTGCGCAGCTGCAAAGGCGTTTCCACCCGGATGCCGTCCGGCAGCGGGGTGTATACAGGCACCGCAAAGCTTTGCTTCGCGCAGTGCAGCGCCTGCCGGTCAATGCGCTCCCGGCTGCCGCCGTAAAGGTCGTCCCCGGCAAGCGGATGCCCGACAGACGCAAAATGCACCCGGATCTGGTGGGTTCGGCCAGTCACCGGCACGCAGGCCGCAAGGCTGAGGCCGTTTTCTTCCTTTATAATAGTATACTCGGTGCGGCTGGGCTTGCCCTCGGGGGTGACGCAGCGCCCGATGATGCTATCGCCCCGGCGTCCGATGGGCGCATCGATCGCCCCCTCTCCCAGCGGCAGCGCACCCTGCGCAACGGCATAGTACAGCTTAGTCACCCCGCCCGCCAGCAGCGGCGCGGCGTAGGCGTTTTTTGCCGCCAGCACAAGGCCGCTGGTGTCCTTATCGATGCGGTTCACCGGGCGGAACACCGGGCTGCAGCCGTGCTCCGCCGCCCACGCCGCGTAGCCGTTTGCCAATGTACCCCCGGGGTAGTTCAGGGTGGGGTGCACCGCCAGCTGCGGCGGCTTTTCCAGCACCACGGCAAAGGCGTCCTCGTAGACCACCTTGACCGGGATCTCCGGTTGCGGGTTCACGCCGTCCCCCTCCGGCGGTAGGGCAAAGGAGAGCACCTGCCCGGGAAAGATGCGCTTATTTGCCAGCACAGGCACGCCATCCGCAAAAAAACCGCCGCCCCGGAACTTGACCGCCCGGGCAAGGTCGGTGGAGACGGCACACTGGCGCAGAAAGCTGCGCACCAGCACCCCATCGTGGGTGGTAGCCGTATCCGGCACGGCAAAATACAGCTGCATGACCTGTCTCCTCCCCTGCAAAATTCACAAAAACATAAATGATATTATAACAAAAATCCGTTTCACTTGCAAATCTTGCTTTTTTATGGTATCATGAGGAACGGAAAACGAGTGGAACATACGGCGGCGGGGCGGCTTTGACCGCTCTGAGGAAAGTCCGGGCCTCACAGAGCACGGTAACTGCTAACGGCAGCCGAGGGTGACCTCAGGGAAAGTGCAACAGAAAACAAACCGCCGCAGCAATGCGGTAAGGATGAAACGGCGAGGTAAGAGCTCACCAGCGCATGGGTGACCATGCGGCTTTGTAAACCCTACCGGAAGCAACGCCTATATGGGACGTACAGCGCTGCTCGCGTGTCCCGAAGGCGGCACGAGCCTGTCAGCAATGGCAGGCCTAGACAGATCGTCGTTTAATACAGAACCCGGCTTACGGTCCATCTCGTTTTCCATTTGGTGTATCTGCAGGGGGTTGTTAGAACCCTTCTTTGCCCCGCCGTCAGGCGCAGAGGCAGAGAGGGTTGATAACAGCCCTCTTTTCGTTTTGGCCAGAGTGTGGTATACTATCCTCACCACGGGAGCACAGTTGTTCGCTGTGGGCAAACAAGAGAGACAGGATGTGAAATCCTCCGATGAAAGATGGTTTTTTGAAAGCAGCAGCCCTCTCGCCCGCGCTTCGGGTGGCGGACTGCGCCTACAACACCCGGCAGATCCTCACAGAGCTGCGTGCCGCCGCCGCCCGCGGCGTAAAGCTGGCCGTGTTCCCTGAGTTCTGCCTGACCGGCTATACCTGCGGCGACCTGTTCTTGCAGCGCACCCTGCAGCAGGGAGCCCTGACCGGCCTGCAGGAGCTGCTGGATGCCAGCCGGGAGCTGGACACCGTGGCCCTTGTGGGCCTGCCCCTGATGGTACGGGGCAAGCTGTACAACTGCGCTGCCGTGTTCTGCCGCGGTCAACTGCTGGGTCTGGTTCCCAAAACGTACCTGCCCAACTACGGCGAGTTCTACGAAAAGCGGCAGTTCACCCCCGGTTCCACCGAGGTGGAGTGGGTGAATGTCTGCGGGCAGGATGTCCCCTTCGGCACCTCCCTGCTCTTCCGCTGCCGCCAGATGCCCAGCTTTGTGCTGGGCGTGGAGCTCTGCGAGGACCTGTGGAGCACCCTGCCGCCCTCCACCTTCCACGCACTGGCAGGCGCTACCGTCATCGCCAACCTTTCGGCCAGCGATGAAACGGTAGGCAAGGCCGAGTACCGCCGGGCACTGGTGGAAAACCAGTCTGCCCGCCTGCTCTGCGGCTACCTGTACGCCTCGGCAGGCCACGGCGAGAGCACCCAGGACATGGTGTTCGCAGGCCACGACCTGATCGCCGAGAACGGCACCCTGCTGGCCGAGGTGAAGCCTTTTGCAGGCGGCCTTGCTGAGACGGAGCTGGACTGCCAGCGGATGGAATCGGAGCGGGCGCGCAACACCAGCTTCGAACCCAGCACTGAGGGCTACCAGACCGTGGAGTTCGACCTGGCCCTGACCGACACCGTGCTGACCCGCTGGGTAGACCCCACCCCCTTTATCCCCCACAATGAACAGCTGCGCGCCGAGCGCTGTGAGCTGATCCTGAAGATGCAGGCCGACGGCCTGGCCAAGCGTCTTGAGCACGCCCGCGCCAAAACAGCCGTCATCGGTATTTCGGGCGGTCTGGACAGCTGCCTTGCCCTGCTGGTGGCTGTCCGCGCCATGAAGCAGCTGGGCCGCCCCACCACCGATGTGCTGGCCGTGACCATGCCCTGCTTTGGCACAACCAAGCGCACCCGCAGCAATGCGGAGATCCTCTGTGACGAGCTGCACGTCAGCTTTACCGAGATCGACATTGCCGCCACGGTGCACAGCCACTTCCGGGACATCGGCCAGGACGAGAGCGTGCTGGATGTGACCTACGAGAACGGTCAGGCCCGCGTGCGCACGCTGGAGCTGATGGACACTGCCAACCGCACCGGCGGCCTGGTGGTGGGCACCGGCGACCTTTCGGAGCTGGCCCTGGGCTGGGCCACCTACAACGGCGACCACATGAGCATGTACGGCGTGAACGCAGGCGTACCCAAAACACTGGTGCGCCACCTTGTCCGGTACGAAGCCGACATTGCCGCCACCCCAGCCCTGAAAGAGGTGCTGCTGGACATCCTCGACACCCCTGTGTCCCCCGAGCTGCTGCCCGCAAAGGACAACGGTGAGATCGCACAGCGCACCGAGGATCTGGTGGGCCCCTATGAACTGCACGACTTCTATCTTTATTATGTACTCCGCTTCGGCTTTGGCCCGGCAAAGATCTTCCGGCTGGCCAGGGCAGCCTTTGCGGGCCGGGAGGAATACCCGGACGCAGTGCTTTACAAGTGGCTGCGCAACTTCTACTGGCGGTTCTTTGCCCAGCAGTTCAAGCGC
>CAVKCU010000069.1:0-7448 GCA_963654645.1 Clostridiales bacterium
GGCTGATGGCGGTGACAAGGATCAGCTTGCCCTGCTTTTTGGCGTTGTGGATCAGCCGATGGTCAATCTTGGCCTTGTAGCGTCCATAGGGGATCACACTTTCGTCCTCCAGACCCAGCTGGGCTGCGATCTGGGTGATCGGTTTCATCTTGGCTTCCTGCGCGATCTCGATATCGGTCTTCATACAGACATCCTCCTTGATAGCAAAAAAGGGCAGCTTTGCGCAGCAATTGCGCAAGGCTGCCCAGACGGTCGGCATTGACATCCCCTGCATCCCTGCACTGTGGTGCTCCACAAGGTTCCGTCAGCAGGGATGCGGTCTATGCTGTAAAGATAGCACACCACCGGGGTGTTTGTCAAGGAGGTACAGTTACAAAAATCACCCATAAATGCAGAAATTTTTTGCGTTATCCAAGGGTTTGTGCTATACTTATTCTGGGTTATTATGAAAACAACGACAGAAAGCAGGAAATCTATATATGCTGCAAAACCCTCAGTTACATTATCTGGACAACGCAGCCACCACCATCGTAGCGCCCGAGGTGGCGGACGTCATCGACAAGGCCATGCGGGAGCACTGGGCAAACCCCTCCAGCCTGTATGGTCCCGGCGCGCGCAGTGAAGAAGCCCTGAACGCTGCCCGCGCCGCCGTGGCGCACACGCTGGGCTGCAAAAGCCGGGAGCTGTATTTTACCTCCTGCGGCAGCGAGAGCAACAATCTGGCACTGCTGGGCGCGGTGCAGACCCGCACCTTCGGCAAGGGCATCGTGGTGTCCGGCTTCGAGCACCCCAGTGTGCAGCGACCGCTGGAGCGGCTGGCAAAGCAGGGCTACGATGTTACCGTGGTAGCCCCCCGGGCAGACGGCACGCTGGACATTGCCGCCATGCTGGAGCGGGTGGACAAAAACACCGTCCTTGTGGCGTGCATGATGGTGAACAACGAGATCGGAACCCGCAACGATGTGGAGCGCCTTGCCGCCGAGGTAAAGCGCCGCAACAGCCGCACCATCGTCCACGTGGACGCGGTGCAGGCGTGGATGCGCGTGCCCATCAAGCTGGACAACATCGACACGCTTTCGGTGAGCGGTCACAAGATCCACGCGCCCAAGGGCATTGGTGCGCTCTACCTTTCCGACCGGCTGGTGCAGGCCTTCCAGCCACCCTATCTGGGCGGTGAGCAGGAGCGTCAGATGCGCCCCGGCACCGAAAACCTGCCCTACGCCATGGGTCTGGCTGCAGCGGCGACCCGTCTGGCAAAGACCATGAAGAGCAGGGACACCGCCATGCGTGCGCTCAACCGGCAGTTGCGGGAGGGGCTGAAGGCTTTCCCGGAGGTGGTCATCAACAGCCCGGAAAACGCCGTGCCCGAGGTGCTGAACTTCAGCGAGATGTGCATCAAGAGCGAGACCATGCTGGCTTTTCTGGCAGAAGAGCAGATCTACGTCTCCTCGGCAAGCGCCTGCGGGCGCGGTCAGCCCAGCCACACGCTGGCAGCCATGGGACGCGACCCGCTTGCTATCGACACTGCCATCCGGGTGTCCTTCTGCGCCGACAACACTCCGGAGGATGTGGATGCCTTCCTCAACCGCTTCGAGGACGGCATGAAGCATTTGCAGAAGATCAGAAAATAAAAACGGAAGCCGCAGAACGGCTGACAGTTTCTCTGAGGACCGTCCGCTGGGGTGGGACCCTGTTGCCCGCAGGGCAATAGGGCGGGCGATGGAATGGCCCGATTCGTGTCCGAAGAGAAAGCTGTCAGCCGTTCTATGGGGGAATGCAGTTTGCCTGCACGACCCCGATTTGTGAAAGGGTGAAGGGAAAATGACCGCAGTCATTTTCCCTTCACAAATAAAAATAATTCATCCGCTGAATATGGCCAGAGCGAAAGCGGAGGCCATTATAAATCCTACATCAGGAGATGCAACATTTATGAAGGAAATTATTATGGGCTATCAGGGCGAGATGTCTCTGAAAGGCCTCAACCGCAACCAGTTTGAAGCAGCCATGATGAAGATCCTGCGCTACCGTCTCAAGACGGTGGGCAAGTTCAAGGTGTACTGCACCCAGTCCACTTTTTATATGGAGCCCGAGGAAGAGGACGTGGATATGGACCTTGCCTTTGAGCGGGTCAGCAAGGTGTTCGGTCTTGCCGCGCTCAGCCGTGCCGTGGTGTGCGAAAAGGATTTCGAAACCATCTGCCAGACTGCCGAGGACTATCTGGGCAGCGAACTGCATGGCATCCGCACCTTCAAGGTGGAAGCCCGCCGCGCCGATAAGACCTACCCCATGACCAGCCCGGAGCTGATGCGGGAGCTGGGCGCTTACCTGCTGGGCAAGCACAATTACCTGAAGGTGGATGTGCGTAACCCGCAGTTTAAGGTGATCGTGGAGATCCGAGATTACGGTGCGTATATTCACGGCCCGAAAGTGCCGGGCGAGGGCGGTCTGCCTGTGGGCACCAGCGGACGCGCCCTGAATATGCTCTCCGGCGGCATCGACAGCCCGGTGGCGGCATATCGTATGGCAAAGCGCGGTCTGGCCCTGGATCACATTCATTTCGCATCCCCTCCGTATACTTCCGAACGCGCAAAACTGAAAGTAAAGGCTCTGGCACAGCTCATCACCGTGTATACCGGCAGCGCCAACCTGTTCGTGGTGCCCTACACAAAACCGCAGGAATACATCCGGGATAATGCCCCGGATGTGCTGTTCACGGTACTGATGCGCCGCAGCATGATGCGCATTGCAAACGTGATCGCCAAAAAACAGGGGTGCGAAGCGCTGGTCACCGGCGAAAGTCTGGCACAGGTGGCAAGCCAGACCGTCAAGGCGCTGCAGTGCACCGATGCCGCACAGGATCTGCCCATCCTGCGCCCGCTTATCGGTATGGATAAGACCGAGATCATCGAGACCTCCCGCCATATCAATACCTTCGAGACCAGCATCCTGCCCTACGAGGACTGCTGCACCATCTTCACCCCGCCGCACCCGAAGATCCGCCCCGAGCTGGAGGAGATCCTTGCCGCCGAAGCCGCCATGCCCGGCCTTGCCGCGCTGGAAGCCGAGGCCGCAGAGCAGACCGAGCGCATCCGGGTGCGCATCACCGATCAGGTAGAATTTGAGGGTTGATTTGTCCATGACAGCAGAGATCATCAGTGTTGGCACCGAGCTGCTGCTCGGCAACATTCTTAACACCAATGCCCAGTACCTCAGCCGGGAGCTGGCTGCGCTGGGCATCACCGTCCGGCGGCAGAGCACCATCGGCGATAACCATGACCGTCTGGCGGATTTTGTCAACGAAGCAAAGCAGCGGTGCGACCTGCTGGTGTTTACCGGCGGGCTGGGCCCCACGGCAGACGACCTGACCAAGGAGACGGTTGCCGCCTGCTTTGGCGATACCCTTACCTTTGACCCGGAGGAGTGGCAGAAGATCGTGGATTTCTTTACCCGCACCGGGCGCGAGACCACCCCCAACAACCGCAAGCAGGCCATGGTGCCGGTGCATGGGCATAAGGTGGTCAACCACCACGGCACCGCGCCGGGCGCATGGTTCGAGCAGGACGGGCACTGTGCTGTGCTGATGCCCGGCGTGCCCCACGAGATGAAGGCCATGTGGGAGGAAAGCGTGCGCCCGCTGCTGCTGGCGCGGCAGAGCTGTGCCCTGCACAGCCTGACGCTGCGGGTGCTGGGCGGCGAGAGCAATCTGGAATACCGGGTGCGCGCACTGCTGGAAAACCCGAACCCCACCGCCGCCATCTACTGCAAGACCGGCGAGTGCGAGATCCGCATCACCGCCCGGGCGCAGAATGACGCCGAGGCGCAGACCATGTGCCGCGCCTACGCCAAAAAGTTCTATGATCTGCTGGACGATGCGGTGTATGATGAGGATGTCGCCGGGTTAGAAGAAACGGTGGTGCACACGCTGCGGGCAAACGGCCTGACCATTGCCACCGCCGAAAGCTGCACCGGCGGCATGATCGCCCAGCGCCTGACCAGTGTGTCCGGCGCAAGCGAGGTGTTCGGCTACGGCTTTGTGACCTACTGGGAACAGGCCAAGGCGAAGCTTGTCGGGGTGGACCCGGCGGTCATTGCGCAATATAATGTGGTGTCGGCTCCCGTGGCGGCGCAGATGGCGCTGGGTGCGGCAAAGGCCTCCGGTGCGGATATCGCGGTCAGCGTTACTGGTCTGGCAGGCCCCGGCGGCGGTGATGCCGTCCGGCCTGTGGGCACGGTGTATCTGGGCGCTGCCCGGGGAGACAGGGTGTATGTGAAAAAGCTGTTTGTCTCCCGCCCGGACCGCGCGCTCATCCGCGCCCGCGCCGCACAGACCGCGCTGGAAATGGCGCTGCGGCTGGCGCAGGGCAAGACCCCTGCCGGTACGCAGGTGCTGACCGAAAGTGCGCAGCATGACCCCGCCGCCCTGACCGCCTTGGACGAGACCCTGCGGGCAGAGTAAGGGCGGCCCCTGCGGCCGCAGGGGGGATGCGTCATGACAATGGAAGAAAAGCGCCCGGCGTGCTGCGTGCTGCGGCTGTTCGGTGCACCGGAGCAGACCGTGCAAAAGGCTGTGGCAGCTCTGCCGGATACTTGGCAGGGGACGGTGCGCTGCCGCACCCGGGGCGCGGAAACACTGGTGGCGCTGCAAAGCAGCACAGAACAAGAGCTGCGCCGGGCAGTGCAGCTGTTGCGGACAAGCCTTGCCTCGGCGCTGTACGGGGAAGGGGAGCAGACCCTTGCCGCTGCCGCAGTGCAGGCGCTGGAGCAGCACCGCAAGCTTTTGGTGTGTAGCGATGCCGCCGCCGGGACGCTGCTGGAGACCCGGCTGGAGAATCTTCCCGGCGCGGGAAAGGTGTTCGATTTTGGTGCTATGAGCTACGCCAATGCCGCACTCAACGCCCGGCTCAGCCGCAAGCTGCGCAAAGCACCGCAGGCAGAGCCTGCCCGCACACTGGCGCGGGTACAGACCATGCAGCGGCTGACCGGCGCTGCGCTGGCGGTGGGCTGTGTGGAGCTGCCCCAAAGCCGCCTGCTGCTGGTGGGCGGCAAAAAGGGCTGCTGGCTGCGGTGCGTATCACCAGACGAGAACCCCGGGTTGTGGCTGCTGGATATGCTGCGCCGCGCCGCCTGCGGTCTGCCGCAGGCAGGAGGAACGAGCTGGCAGCCATACGGCAAAGCTGTACCGGATACAGCCCTGACCCCTGCCGCCCTCGCGGCTGCACCATCTGAGCCGCGCCCGAAGCGCCGCAGGCTGGGCAAGGTGCTGGCGGTGCTTCTGCTGCTGGCACTGGCAGCATTGGCTGCCGGGTGGTACTATACCGGCGGCGACCTTGCCGCCCTGCCCCAAAAGCTGCAAAGCCTTGGCGCGGAAAGCCTGCCCCACGCCGGGGCAAGGCTGATATAACAAAAAGTGCCGGAAACGATCAAGGTCGTTTCCGGCACTTTTACTGTTTACTGGTGCTCTGCCAGCCAGCGCAGCGCCATATAGGTGTAGGCTGCTGTGCCGCGGTACAGGATGCTGTCGTCAAAGCGCACCTTGGGGTGGTGCTGACCGTAGGTGTAGCCCTCTTTAGCGTTGCCTGCAGCCAGGAACATGCTCACGGTGGGCACCTCGTGGCTGACAAAGGCGAAGTCCTCGCTGCCGCCGCCGGGTTTGCCGCCGGTGAGCGGGGTCATGTCCATAGCGCCCTTGCCCAGCAGCTCGGTCATATAGGTCAGGGCATTGCTTGCCAGCGGGGTGTCCACTACCATGCAGGGGCAGTAGTCGCTGAACTCCACCTCGGCGGTGCAGCGGTAGGCGGCGGCTACGCCCTGCGCAATTTCGGTCATGCGCTGGTGGATGAGGGCGCTGACCTTCTGCTCCGGGTCCACGGTGCGGATGGTGCCCCACATATCGGCAGTATCCGGGATGACGTTGGAAGCCTTGCCTGCCTCGAACCGACCGGTGGTGAACACGCCGAAGCCTGCGGGGTCCAGCTCGCGGCTGTTGATCTCCTGCAGGGCAATGTGGATGTGCGCCGCTGCGGTGATGGGGTCGATGCAGGCGTTGGGCATGGAACCGTGGCCGCCCTTGCCGTGCACAACGATGTGGTACTGCTCGCAGCTTGCCATGGTGATGCCGCCGCCCGGCACCAGCACCATACCGGCGGGCAGGGGCATCCCTGCCAGCACGTGGAACATGACCGCTACGTCCACCTTGGGATTTTCCAGCAGACCGCTGTTTATCATGTCCAGCGAGCCCTGAAAGATCTCCTCTGCGGGCTGGAACTCCAGCTTTACTGTGCCCTCGATCTCGTCCTCGTGCTCCTTGAGCAGCTTGGCTGCGCCCAGCACCATGGCGGTGTGCATATCGTGACCGCAGCCGTGCATCTTGCCGGGCAGCTCAGAGGCAAATTCCTCGCCGGATTCCTCCTGCAGGGGCAAAGCGTCCATGTCGCCCCGCAGCAGGATCACCTTGCCGGGACGCTTACCGCCTGCAAGCGCCACCACGCCGCACTTGCCGCAGTCCTGCGGGGTGTAGCCCATCTCGGTCAGCGCCTTTTTGACCAGTGCCTTGGTCTGGGGCAGGTCAAAGCCCACCTCCGGGTGACGATGCAGTGTGCGCCGCCACTCCTGCAGCTGCGGTTCCAGCGCTTTGGCGGCTTCCAACAGTTTTTCCGGTGCGATCATTGTAAAATCAACTCCCTCTGAATTTATGCGGAAAGCCCTCTCTGCCATGGCGGGGAGGGCTTTGCCTTACGGTTATTCTTCCCCGCCGTTATTACCATTGGGGTGGTACTGGGCACAGGTGCACTTTTTGAACTTCAGACCGCTGCCGCAGGGGCAGGGGTCGTTGCGACCGATCTTGACCACACGCACCGGCTGCCCCTTGGGGCTGCCCTTGACGCCGGGGGCGCCGTTGCCGGGCACAAAGCCCTCGCCGGTGGGCTTTGCAACCTGCTCCCGCTTGGGAGCGGAACCGGCGGCGCGCAGCTCGATGGTCAGCAGCATCTTGACGCTGGACTCCCGGATGGAATCCACCATCTGGTCGAACATATCAAAGCCCTCGATGCGGTATTCCACCACCGGGTCCTTCTGACCGTAGCCGCGCAGCGCGATACCTTGCCGCAGCTGGTCCATGTTGTCGATGTGGTCCATCCACTGGCGGTCTACGCACTTGAGCAGGCAGATGCGCTCCAGCTCGCGCATGACAGGTGCACCGTAGCGCACCTCCTTGGCCTGCAGGATCTGCATCCCGCGGTCGTACAGCATATCGGCAATGCCCTGCTGGGAGAGGTCATCAAAGTCCGCCACAGTGTAGTGGAAGTCGGCATCGGTGGTCAGCCAGCCCTGATAGTGGCGGCGCAGGGCGCCAAAATCCCACTCGTCCTTCACATCGCCGGAAAGGAACTGGGCGCAGCTGGAATCGATGTTCTCCCGCAGCATCTTGTGCATCTCGGTGCTGATGTCCT
>CAVKCU010000070.1:0-7353 GCA_963654645.1 Clostridiales bacterium
TGTGGCGGCTGTGGGGGGCGTAGAACACCTCATCAAAGCCGCGCACCAGCGGGTTTGCCGGGCGGGTGACCCGGTGCTCGAACACGCCGAACATCTTTTCCGGCAGCAGCTGCTTGCGCACGCCGTAGTGGTAGTACAGCCCGGCCTGTGCGCCCCAGCAGACATGAAGGGTAGAGTAGACGTTCGTTTCGCTGAAGTCCATGATCTCGCACAACTCGTTCCAGTAGTCCACCTGCTCAAAATCCATGGTCTCCACCGGCGCGCCGGTGATGATCATGCCGTCGTAGCGGTTGTTCTTTACCTCGTCAAAGGTCTTGTAAAAGGCCTCAAGGTGGGCAGCCGACACATGGGTGGCAGAGTGGCTGGCAGTCTGCAGCAAGGTCATGTGCACCTGCAGCGGGGTGTTTGCCAGCAGCCGGGCGATCTGGGTCTCGGTGGCGATCTTGGTGGGCATCAGGTTCAGGATCAGAATTTCCAGCGGACGGATATGCTGCGCCAGCGCCCGCTCCCGATGCATGACAAAGACATTTTCTTCGTACAGGGCGTCAAAGGCGGGTAAGGTCTTGGGGATGATCAGCGGCATAGGATGTTTGCTCCTTTGCTAGACGATTCAAAAATGGCTCCGCGTCCGCTTTGCCATCTTCAGAGGAATCATTATTTTTGATTTCGCATTTTCACGGGAGGGGATCACACCTTATCCAGTGCCTGTGCGATATCGGCAATGAGATCCTCGGCGGATTCCAGACCGCAGCTCATGCGCACCAGCTCGGCGGGCACACCGGCGGCAGCCAGCTGCTCGTCGTTCATCTGGCGATGGGTGCTGGAGGCGGGGTTCAGGCAGCAGGTGCGGGCATCTGCCACATGGGTCTCGATGGCGGCAAGCTTCAGCTCCTTCATAAAGGTGCTGGCAGCCTGACGTCCGCCCGCCAGACCAAAGCTCACCACGCCGCAGCTGCCGTTTGGCAGGTACTTCTGCGCCAGTGCGTGGTAGGGGCTGCTTTCCAGCCCGCAGTAGTTCACATAGGCCACCTTGGGGTGGTTCTCCAGGAACTGCGCCACCGCCATGCCGTTGGCGCAGTGGCGCTGCATCCGGACGTGCAGGCTTTCCAGACCAAGGTTCAGCATATAGGCGTTCATGGGGGACTGCATAGAGCCGAAGTCCCGCATCAGCTGTGCGGTGGCCTTGGTGATGAAAGCCCCCTCCTTGCCGAAGCGCTCGGCGTAGGTGATGCCGTGGTAGCTGTCGTCCGGGGTGCACAGACCCGGGAACTTGTCGGCGTGAGCCATCCAGTCGAACTTGCCGCCGTCCACGATGGCACCGCCCAGCACTGCGCCGTGCCCGTCCATGTACTTGGTGGTGGAGTGGGTCACGATGTCCGCGCCCCACTCAAAGGGGCGGCAGTTGACCGGCGTGGGGAAGGTGTTGTCCACCATCAGCGGCACGCCGTGGGCGTGGGCGGCCTTGGCAAACTTTTCAATGTCCAGCACGGTCAGGGCGGGGTTTGCGATGGTCTCGCCGAACACCACCTTGGTGTTCGGCTGGAAGGCAGCGTTCAGCTCCTCCTCGGTGCACAGAGGGTCTACAAAGGTGGCGGTGATGCCCATCTTTGCCATGGTGACCGAGATGAGGTTGAAGGTGCCGCCGTAGATGGTGCTGGAGGCCACGATGTGGTCCCCTGCCTCACAGATATTGAACAGCGCAAAGAAGTTTGCAGCCTGTCCGCTGGAGGTAAGCATGGCGGCGGTGCCGCCCTCCAGCTCACAGATCTTTTTCGCCACCATGTCGCAGGTGGGGTTCTGCAGGCGGGAATAGAAATAGCCGTCTGCCTCCAGATCGAACAGCTTGCCCATGTCCTCGCTGGTGGCGTACTTGAAGGTGGTGGACTGGATGATGGGGATCTGACGGGGCTCGCCGTTGCCGGGGGTGTAGCCGCCCTGCACACAGATGGTATCACGGTTCATACAACATACTCCTTTGCTTGTTTTTTGGTCGGGAAGGACGATTCCCCGCAGGAGGGGCTGCCTCCGGCGGGGAATCGAAAAATCAAAATTTCTTATTTCCGCAGGCGCTTATCGCTCTTGGTGGCCCACAAAGTACCCACAGACTGGAACGCCTGCACCATCAGCACCAGCAGCACCACACAGACGATCATGATGTTGGTCTGGTAGCGGTAGTAGCCGTAGGAAAGGGCGATCTTGCCCAGACCGCCGCCGCCGATGACGCCGGACATTGCGGAATAGCCCAGAATGGTGGTCAGCGCGGTGGTCATGCTGGAGATCAGACCGGGCAGGCACTCCGGGATCATGACCTTAGTGATGATCTGGAAGGGGGTGGCGCCCATGCTCTGGGCAGCTTCCACCACGCCCTCGTCCAGCTCCCGCAGACTGGTCTCCACCAGACGCGCCACAAAGGGGAAGGCGGCGACCACCAGCGGAACGATGGTGGCTTTCGTGCCCACCGTAGTGCCCACGATGGCGCGGGTAAGCGGGAACACGCAGATCATCAGGATGAGGAAGGGCACGCTGCGCAGGATGTTGATGACGATGTTGATCAGGTGCATCAGCCAGCCGGGCAGGGGCAGAATGCCGTCCTTGTCACCGGCTACCAGCAGCACGCCCAGCGGCAAGCCCAGCACCAGCGCAAAGGCGGTGGAAAGCACCGTTACATAAAAGGTCTCCCAGATGGCAAAGCCATAATCTGCGATATTCATATACCGGTCACCTCCTCTACCGTTACACCGGACTGGCTGCGCATATACTCCACAGCCTGCTGTGCAGCCGCAAGCTCTGCGGGCAACTTGAGCAGCATGGAGCCGTAGCACTGACCGCTCAGATCGCGGGTATCGGCGCTGAGCACCGACACCAGAATACCCTTTTCGGCGGCAAGACTTGCCACCAGCGGCTTTGCGGTGGAGGAACCGTTAAAGGTAACGCGCACCACATGGTCATCCGGCGCAAAGCAGGAAAGATCCCGCGCTGCGCTGCCGCCGTTGGGAGCCACCAGACGCTTGGCAGCCGCCGTTTTGGGGTTGGCAAAAATTTCCTGTACCGAGCCCTGTTCCACGACCACACCGCCGTCCAGAATAGCCACGCTGTCGCAGATCTCCTCTACCACGCTCATCTGGTGGGTGATGACCACCACGGTGATGCCCAGCTTGCGGTTGATATCCTTGATCAGGGTCAGGATGGAGTGGGTAGTGTTGGGGTCCAGCGCACTGGTAGCCTCGTCGCACAGCAGCACCTTGGGGTTGGTTGCCAGTGCGCGGGCAATGGCGATGCGCTGCTTCTGACCGCCGGACAGCTGCGCCGGGTAGGCGTTGGCCTTATCCGGCAGACCCACCATCTCCAGCAGCTCCATGGCGCGCTTTTCGGCTTCCGCCTTCTTCACGCCCGCCAGCTCCATGGGGAAGCAGACGTTCTTCAGGCAGGTGCGCTGCATGAGCAGGTTGAACTGCTGGAAGATCATGGTGATCTCCCGGCGGCGCTTGCGCAGCGAGGCGGGAGACAGGGTCTCCATCGCCACGCCGTCGATCACCACACTGCCGCCGGTGGGGCGCTCCAACAGGTTGATGCAGCGCACCAGCGTGGATTTGCCCGCACCGGACATGCCGATGATGCCGTAGATGGAACCATCGGGAATGGTGAGGTTGATGTTCTGCAGCGCTTTCACTGCGCCATCCTTCATCTGGAAGGTCTTGGAAAGGTACTTGAGTTCGATCACAGAAATTGCTCCTTTAGCTTGGAAGTTGTTTTCGTAAGCGGGGTGCGCCGGATGGCGAGGATTTTTGCCCGCAGACAAGGCGATTTTTCGCAGCAATCCTTGCTGGATTGCAAGGGAAAGCAACGCAGTATGCGGGCAAAAAGACCGTTCAGCCGGTGTGCAGTGCTTATGAAAACGGCTTCTTAACCCTCGATGGGTGCCAGACTGTCCTGCTTGCCGCCGTAGATGCCCATGGGCTCTACGTGAATACCGGCAACAGTGACCAGATGGGTACCCTTTTCGGCGTTGAAGTTGTCCAGATACGGCTGATGCTGGAAGTAGTTGGTGTCTACCTGACCATCCTCGACGATCTGGTTGGGGATCACATAGTCGTCGTACTCCTGGATATCCAGCGTAATGCCCTTGGCGGCAAGGATCTCCTTGCACACCTCCAGCACCTCGCAGTGGGGGGCGGGAGTAGCGGCGCAGCTGACGGTCTGACCGTTCAGGGCGTCATAATCCACGGTGGAATCGTAGCCGTCGGTGGGGTTCTCCACAACGGACACCACGGAGCCCTTGTAGGTCTCGTCCATGAAGTCCTTCACCTTCTGGCTCTGCAGGGCAGCAGCCAGAGCCTTGATCTTGGGCTCCTCCTGATTGCCGTCCTTGCAGACCAGAATGTTAACGTAAGCAGAAGAGCCGTCCTCCATAGCCAGTGCATCGGTCATGGGGTTCAGACCGGCAGAGATGGCGTAGTTGGAGTTGATAACGGCGTAGTCCTCGTCCTGCAGGACGTTGGGCACCTGAGCGGCCTCCACCTCGTCCACGGTGACGTTCAGGGGGTTCTCCTCAATGTCGTTCTTGGTGGCGGTCAGACCGGCGTCTGCCTTCAGCTTGAAGAAGCCGTTCTTCTCCAGCAGGGTCAAGGCGCGGGCCTCGTTGGTGGTATCGTTGGGCACAGCCACCTTGATCTTGTCCAGCTTAGCTGCGGCAGAGGATGCAGTGCTGCCGGATGCAGCGGAAGAAGCAGTGGAAGAAGAACCACCGCAGGCAGTCAGGGCAGCGGCTGCAGCTGCAGCACCGGTAACTTTCAGAAAATCGCGACGAGTAATCATAGTTTTGTTCCCTCTCTATTGTTCTCTATTATGTACAGCGACCCGCACGGCACCTTTCCGCGTGCGGCCTTGGACGGATGCATGAAAAAATGCCCCCGTCCTTACAAGCCTTAAGCTCTGCAAGGACGGAGGCATGAACATACTTCCGTGGTACCACCTTGGTTCACTGCATCCTTACGGATACAGCCTCGATGCTGCGGCAGCGTGTGCTGCTTACAGCCGGACGCTGTAACGGGCGCATCCCGTTGCGGGCTTAGCACTCCTGCACCTCGTCCGCACGGCTCCGAGACCATTTTCAGCTTCCTGTTTCCTGCCCTTTTTCACCGCCCGGGCTCTCTGGTAAGGATCAATGCGAAGGCCTACTCTTCTCTTCACAGCCATTTTTGTGATATTGACACTATAATAACCCCATCGGCGGCATTTGTCAACACCCCTAACGAAGTTTTTGGGTAGGGATATAGAAAACGCTTTTTTGTTGCGAAACAACGCAAAGCATGGTATACTTGATTTGCCGCCTTCCGGCGGCGAAGGTGCTGCCTGCATGAACAGGTGGTCATGCATCCCTTACCCGTACACTGTTTCATCTGAACAAAATGAAACGAGGTCTGCGGGAAGGAAACTTTTTTTGCAATCCCCCCTCCCCAAAGACCTCAGAAGGGAGGGAAACTCTATGGATCTGACACAACTGCTCGCGCTGCTGATGTTCATCCTCGGTCTGCTGACGCTGATCGTGGAGGTCATCCGGCTGACCTTTGAGGTAACGACTTTTTATCAGAAACAGAAGAACAAAAGCAAAAAAGATTGACCGCCCCAGCTACCAACCTGAACGGTCAATCTTTTTGACATACGGGCAGGGATGCTGACCATTGCGGGCAGCGCCTTCTCTATGTATAGTATAGCCCGGTTTTCACGCATTGTCAAGAAAAATGCTTCGGCTTACAATATATTACACCATTCTTTTTTTGCAAGGAGAGCAGGCAATGAACAGCAGAGACCCTTTTCCCGATGAAGAGCTGCGCCGCCGCATTATGGATTTTATCATGGCAGCAGGGCAGACCCTGCTGGAAAACGGCGCAGAGGTGTTCCGGGTGGAGCAGACCATGGAGATCATGGCGCGCAGCTTCCATCTGCGGGAGTTCCACGTTTATGTGCTTACCAACGGCATTTTTGCCAGCGCCGGCACTGCCGAGATCAGCGAGGTGCGCAACGTGCCGGTGCGCACCACCCATCTGGGGCGGGTGGCGGCGGTGAACGAGCTTTCCCGCCAGATCGCCCAGACCGGGATGACCTTAGACGAAGCCGAGAGCCGTCTGGTGCTGGCGCGGCAGCTGCCCTTCCCAAAAGACCGTGTGCAGCTGCTTTCCGGGCCGTGCGGGGCGTTCTGCTTTGCCATGATGTTCGGCGGCAGCCTGCGCAGCGCACTGGCAGCTGCCGGGGCGGGGCTGGCAGCCAGCTGGTATCTGCTGTGGTGCGGGCGGCACGAGGTGCCCGGCGGCTTCCAGAAGATCAGCGCTGCCGCGCTGATCACGCTGGTGTGCATCCTGCTGTGCGGTGCGCTGCACACCTCTGCCAGCCACGCCATCATCGGTGCGCTGATGATCCTGACCCCGGGCATCGCCTTTACCATGGGCATCCGGGACTTTGTGCAGGGCGACTACCTTTCCGGCACCATCCGCATGATCGACGCTTTGCTGATTGCCGCCAGCATTGCCATAGGCACCGGTCTTGTGCTGCGGCTGTTCACGGTATTTACGGGGGTGGTCGTGGTATGATGTCCCTTACCGCTGTACAGATCAGCGAACTGACCGCGCAGTTTTTTCTGGCTGGGGCGGGCACGCTGAGCTTTGCCATTTTATTTGCGTGCCCCCGGCGCTGCCTGCCTTACTGCGCACTGGTGGGCGCTGTGGGCTGGTTGGGGTACGAGCTGCTGACCCTGCTGGGCGCAGACGCCGCCACGGCATCGCTGCTGGCGGTCATTCCACTTACCATCCTTACCCGCGTGTTTGCCATTACCCAAAAAACACCGGTCACCGTATTTTTGCTGTCCGGCATTTTTCCGCTTGTGCCGGGCGCGGGCATCTACTACACCGCCTACTATTTTATCCAGAACGAAAACGCCCTTGCCCTTGCCAACGGCATCAGCACCTTTAAAATTGCCGTGGCGCTGGCTATCGGCATCAGTCTGGTGCTGTGTGTGCCGCTGCCGAAGAGGAAGTAAAACGGCGTTTTACCCTCTCAGTCACGCCTGACGGCGTGCCAGATTCCCCCTTGGAAGCGAATTCCCCCAGTCATCGCTGCGCTCGACAGATTCCCCCTTTTGTCGCTGCGCGACATCTTCCCCCGGAGCGGGGGAAGTCGTCCTCTGAGATGGGGCTCTTGACATAACGGCAAAGTTTCCGGCTAAAGTGCAAAGTTTCCGGGCGCGCCAGAGGCTCCCTCCCAGAGGGAGCTGGCAAAGCCGCAGGCTTTGACTGAGGGAGTTTGCCGTCCCCTTGGGGAAGGTGGCTTGACGCGAAGCGGCAAGACGGAAGGGGTTGC
>CAVKCU010000071.1:0-7224 GCA_963654645.1 Clostridiales bacterium
ATCTGGAACGGTAACTGTATAAGTAGTAAGTTTAACTTGGTCGTTGGTACTCAACACTTTGCTAATAGCAGAGCCATTTGCATCATAGAAATACCCACCAGCGGCTTCCGACATACAAGTATAGAAAGTGATTTCCGTATTTGGAATGACTGGTATTCTTTCTGTACGCTTCCAATTAGCACTATCAAAGATAGAACCATTCACAGTATTAATATTAACATATTGTCCATCTACCCAAGTTAAATTAACTTGGGTTAAGTCAACCAAATCTTCCTTTATCTGACTTTCCACCCCCTTTGCTCTTTCAGCCTCTGCATTGATCGCTTCCCCCGCCTTTGCCGCATCCGCCGCCTTGCCGGAGACGGAGAGGGTGGGGTCGATGGCTTTCTGGATGTTTTCGCCCGCCGTGTTTGCGAACTGCTCCACATACTCGCCCATCTGGGCGATATACTCGCGCACCTCGGACGCCATAATGGCTTTTCGGATGCCGTCAATTACTTCTTTAAACGGTTTCATCGTCTGCCTCCATCGTTTGCAGCGCATAAGACTGCGTATCAGATGCGTACTCCTTGAGCGTGCGGCTCAAGTCATACGCGGTGGTTGCTTTGCGGGCGCTGAGCGCCTGCAGGTCGGATATGCTGGAAAACTTCTTGCCGAATGTAAACTCCTTCTTGGCGGGCTTGTCCAGCGGCTCTACAAGCTTGTTGCAGTTGAGCCACACATCCACGCCGTGGGGCGCGGAAATAATGTGGGTCAGCTTGCCGAAAGCGATCCTGTCCACGTCCACGCCCGCGTCCTTCAGGTCTACGGCTTTCACGGTGATGCCGTCCGCAAGGCGCAGATGCTTGCCCAGCTCCATGTCCGCTTCGTCCTGAAGGGACTGCTGGGTGTTCGCCGTGCCGTCCAGCACCAGATACCGGGTAATGATGCCGTATAGCTTCTGGGCGGTTGTGTCGTTGGCGGTAGCGGTCAGGGTTTCGGTGCTTTCCCATATAAACCAGCCGCTTTTTTTCTTGCCGATGGCGATCACCCGGGTTACGATATCCTCTGCCTTGACGTAGCTGGTCAGGTCGAGCAGATTTGTGCCGAAGGTGATGCCTTGCGTGTTGCGGTCGGTCGCGTCCTGTACATAGTCCAGATAGCGCATAGGAAAGGGGTAGCCCACAAGGATGGTTTCTCCGTGCCTCGGGCACAGATAACCGCCGTACACGTCCACAAGCTCGTTTTGCAGGATGTCCCACGTTTTGCCGTAGTTCTTGCCGTCGCCAAAGTCGTGCAGCTCTTCCACAAGCTGCGGGGTGTAGTCCGCAGACTTTACCCCGTTGACGTACACGCTGAGCGTTCCGTTTGCCTCTGTTTTGATGCTGTAGGCTGCGGACTGCGTGTCCTTTTTGGTCACCTTGATGGTGTCGCCATACTTGTAAGTGTCTATCGGCGTGGTGATGGACGGGGTAACAACGGTCTGCTCTGCATCGTAGGTCTTGCTGCCGCTGGAGATCGCATTTCTACGGAGAGTAAATTCGTTATCTCCCGTGCGCCATACGAGATAATCAGACCCGGTCTTGATCTCGTTCAGCGTCCAGCTCTTTTCCGGCGGGGTCTGCTCCTCCTCGTAGTCGGAGAATACCGTAGAGAACTCTTTAACAAGCCGGTTGCCGTTCTTGGAGTACAGCCCCCAATCTTGTTTGTAGTCGCCATCCGCGTCCGGCGTGCCGGCGGAATAGTCCAGCTTCATGTAGCAGCGTTCCGCAACCGGGACATACCGATGCTGCTCTTCCACCGTGACATTGCCGATGGTAAAGCTCTTGTAGCTGTCGGTCAGAGCGGTGTGGTTGTCACAGAGGAAGTCCAGAAACTGCCGGATGGTCACGTCCTTTGCGGTGTATGGCGGCACGTCGGTGTCGTTGAGGTAGGCAAGCTCGCCCTCGCAGTACACCTTCTGCCGCAGCTTAAAATCCTGTTCGTGGTTCATGACCCGGCCTTGCCAGATCATTTCATCGTCCTGTTCCACGGATACCACCGTTTTCAGCTTTTGCAGCGCGCTGTGCGCCACATTGCCCAGCGGGATGGTAAATTCCAGACTTCCCGCCTTGCCAAACTCCCGGGTCAGGGAGGGGCTGATCAGCTTCGTGGTCTCAAGCGCAGATCCGGGCGAATAGATGCAGACCTTGTTTTCCCAGATGTCCACGCGGGTCTGCGTGCCGGCATAGATCTTGTAGCTCATAGGCTTGCCCCCAGATACTTGATGGTGATGCTGCTTGCAGGGTTTGCAGTAAAGGTCAGAGTGACGTTTCCGCCGTCCGGGATCTCCAGCCCCTCCAGATACTGCCATTGCGTGGTTCTGGCAAGCTGACCGACGTATTTATTAGCGGCTTGCACCACGATAGACGCCGTGCTTTCGCTGCGCTTGAAGTAGACCGCAGCGGTGTGCGGGGCTCCGTAGATGACCACATCCACCGGCGTATTGGCAGGCAGCGCAATGCTGCGGTAGTCCCGCAGGATATCTGTTTCAAAGTTGATGTCGTCCCACCGGATATCCTGTGAGCCGTCATAGACGTTGTACTTGTACGGATTGCAGCTTCCGGTGATGGTGACCGTAGCGGAAAGACGCCCCGGCACGAATTTGACGTGCCAGAGCCCTTCCCAGTACCACGATGGATCATCGTCAAACACGCAATGCAGCCATTTGCCTTCAAGGGCGTTGTGCAGGCGGCTTTGCAGCACCTTCCACATCTTTTTAGGCGCGGTGCACAGCAGCTCCATGGTAATGGAGCGCTTTTTGTAGTGCACCTTGCCGTCCAGCGCGGTGGTAAGGTTGAGCAGCGTATCAGAGCCGGATATCTGCACAAGGGTCTCGTCAGGTTCAGGCTCGCCGATGTTCGGGCTGCCCACCTTCATGTATAGCCCCCACGTTGCAAGGGTGTCGTAATTGCCCAGCTTTGCGCTGTGAATCGCCATTTAAACACCCCTTTCTGCCCGCAGGGTATACACGCCCATGCTGGTGTCTATGTTGGTTGCAAGCCGCGGTGTGAGCATATCTGCAACCTTTTCGCCGTCCATGACAAGCTGCCCGGTGCCGATGTCCGGCAGATGCTCGTCCAGCATATCGCGGATCTGCTGCAGGATGCCAAGCTGTGCATCCGTGCCGGTGGTCTTTTCCATGTAGCGGTGCTGCATGGCTGCCCGGGTAGAAAACTCGGTCAGGCTGTCGTACACGTCATGCCCGGCATAGGGGCTTTCGTAATGGCTGACAGCCTGCCCGCCGCTGCTCTTGCCCTTGCCAAACTTTGCAAAAAGCGCAGCGCCCAGCGCCACAACACCTGCCACAATGGCGATGATCGCGGCAACCTCCGGGTTCGAGATGATAAGGCTGCCAACCTTGGCGATCAGCCCGCCTGCGCCCTCGGCGATCGAACCAAGGCTGCCCATGCTCCCGGCAAGCCCGGCAATATTTGTGCCCGCGTTGGAGACAAATGTGCCGATGCTCGTACCCATGCTGCCCAGCACGCCCATGATCTTGCTGCCGACGTCGGAGACGTTGATGCCCAAGTCCTGAAACACCTTGCTCAAGCCCTGCACATCCGTTGTCACGCCGTCTGCATCTGCTTTGATGCCGTTGGACAGGATCTGCTTAAAGGCATTGAATGCCTCGCTCAGACCGCCGCCAGAATAGGCTTCGTTGATGGCTTCCAGCGCCTTGTTTGCCCAGTCGGACAGTGCTTCGCGCTGCTCCTGCGACACCTCGCCCCACATCATGTTGACGATATCCAGACTGAGCGCTCCCCAGTCCTGATTTTTCAGGTCGGTGTACAGGTTCTTGCCAAGCTTAAAGATGCCGCTGTTGAACTGCTGCTGCGCCTTACTCAGGTTCTCGTCAATGCGCTTTTGGGTCGCCTTGATGCTCTTGTCGATGTTCTGCGCGGTCTCTGTCACCTTGTCCTGCACGCCGTCAATGTAGCTGATGACCTTGGTGTAGGTCTGCCGCACGCCGTCCACAATGCGCTCGCCGGTCTCGGTGGAGGTGGTCTTGATGTGCTGGCTACCGTCCGCGTAAGTTTCCACCGATTCCTGCGTGGTGGTGGTAATGCCGTTGAAGGTCTTTTCTGCAATGGTGGTCAGGGTGCCAAGCAGGGTCTTAGACATATCGTCATAGACCTTGGTTTCCTTCTGCACCACGCCGTCCACGGTCTTGGTCACCTTTTTGTAGGTGGTAGCAACGCCGTTGACCATCTCTTTACCGGTCTCGGTGGTGGTCTCGGTCACGCGGTTTTTGATGTTGCCCGCTGCGTCCTTGACCTTCTCCTGCAGGGTCTCAACGCTGGTAGTCACCGCGCCCAGCGCATTCTGTGCGGTGGTGGTGGCGGTGTGCGACACGGACGCTATGACGGTTTCGGTATTGGATTTTGTGCCGGTGCTCTTGCCAGAAGAGCCACCGCTTCCGCTTCCATCTCCGGTCAGTGAACTTGCAAGCGCTTCCTCTTGCGCCTGCCGCACGCGGGCGTCATGCTTTTCTTTTCTGGACTTTCTGTCCGCTGATGTCACTGTCGACTTTTTTTCAGTAGAGGAGTTTGTTTTGCTGTCTGCATACGACTGTCTTGTGCTGTTATAGGCTTCGTTATAGGCGTCAATCGGGTTTTCACCGCGCCCAATGGCGGCAATTGCGTTTGCAACGCCATTTGCAACGCCCATAATGCGATTGAGTTTATCAAGGATAAAATCAGCCACGGAAGAAAAGTATTGTTTAACAGAACTCCACGCGCTGTTCCATTTTTCCCGGAATTTATCGTTTGTTGCGTATGCCGTAGTCAGAGCGCCAGCCAGAGCGCCAAGCAGGGTTATGACTACGCCGATGGGGTTGGCGTTCATCACAGCGTTTAAACCCGCTTGTGCGGCTGCTGCTAAGCCTGTTGCGGTCTTGTAAGTGATCATTGCGCCCGCAGCAGTTCCAAGCAGCCCAACAAGAACATTTGCGTTGTCGGAACAGAACTGGACAATGTTTGCAAGGCCGGAAAGTTCAGGGGTTGTTTCCCGCACGGACTGCAACAGACCGTCGATACCGTTATCGTCCCATCCTTCCTTCATGGCTACAACCAGCTCGTTTGCCTTTTCTACGGCTGCGCCAAAGGCCGTGGAAAGGTTCTCGCTCAGTGCGCCAGCAAGCTGGAGGACGTTGTCTTTCAACGTGTCAGTGCGGCCTTTTAGCGTCTGGCTCTGGGTGTCCATGGCGTTGTAGTAACGCCCGCCTTCCTCGCTGGCGGCTATAAGCGCCTGTGAAAGAAGGTCGTAACTGATGGTCATGTTCTGGACTTCCTGCACCGATTTGCCGGTGTAGTCTGCCAAAACCTGATAAATGTTGATGCCTGCAAATGCAAACTGCTTGATATCAACTGCAGATGCTTTGCCGACATTTGCAACCTGCTGGAGGTTTTGCGCCATGCGGTTCAACTCATCGTCTCCACCGCCTGTGGCTTTAATTGCGTCACCTAGCGCAAGGATTGTTTTCTGGCTGTACTCTGCATTTTCGCCTGCGCTCAAAAGATACTGGTTCGCAGCAACAAGTGCATCCGTGCTAAAGGGCGTTCTTGCTGCATCTCGTTTAATGCTGGTGAGCATCGCATTGGCTTTTTCTGCGTCACCAAGCATATTTGTGAGCGCGGTTCTGTATATTTCGATTTGGGTGTTGTACTGCATGCCGGTTTGCACAAATCCAACAGCCAAATCCTTAATCTTTCTTGCAGCGTTCTGTACTGCAGAAGATAATAGCTGCGCCTTTGTCATGGCGGCAGCTAATGAGTTACCAGCGCTGTCTGTTTTTTGGCTAAAGCTATCCATATACTGCTGTGCAGTATTTAATCCTTTAGCCGTTGCATCCAGCTGTTTTTGCGCATCTGCCAGCTTTTGCTTTAAGTCCTTGGTGGCTTTGGAGTTTTCTCCGGTTTCTTTGCTGGATTTTTGATAAGCAGCAGTAAGATGCAGAACATCGCTATACAAACGGTTATAATCCTTTGTCATGCTGGCAACGGACGATTTTGTTTGTTCTTTTGCTTCTTCAATGCTCTGCTCATAGTCAGAGGTGTCCATGCCCAAACTTGCCATCAAGTGCATAACATTTAAGCCCGTACTTCACCACCTCCGTTCTGCTCTGCGGCTTTTTTACTGTCTGCAAGCGTCTTTTCCCAGCACGCCTGCGCTTCTTCAAGCGTTGTTTCGTGTCGGCGCTGGGATAGCGGCTTGTCATACTCTGCCATGATCTCGCTGAAGGACTGCTCCACCTGCTGCCCAAGCGATACAGCACAAAGAAAAAGCATATCAGCCGTATACAGCTGGTATGCCTTTGTGCGGTGGCGTTCGCGCATCTCGCTGATGACGAACCAGACGAAATACTTTATTCCGTAGGCTCGGAGATGCTGGAGGTCGGCGCGGCAGAGGTAGTGCCAAAATTCAGGCCGTTCAAGTCTGCCAGCGAGGACAAAAAATCCTGCACATCCTCCTGCATCACGGACTTGGTAAGCGCGGTAAATGCCTTGGGCAGGGTGTCCTTCTCGCCCTTTTCCAGCGTGTACAGCTGGTGCAGGGCATTCATGGTGCGCTGCGGGTCAAGCTTCATCAGGGGCTTGATAAAGTCCAGCGCAGCCAGTGCAAACTCGCGCGGGGTCAGCTTCTTCTTGCCCTCTGCGGGTTCGGCGGGCTCTGCGCCCAGCAGCTTCATGGCGTTTGCAACGATGGTCTCCCGGGCAGCTTTGGTCTCCGGGTTGTCCACGTTGTCCTTTGCGTCCATGACCATGCGGGTGATGCCGTCCACCGCGTCATACAGCTTGGGCAGGGCTTCCACGGGGTCAAGATTGATGGTAAGGATCATTACTCTTCCTCCTTGACGTAGAACTCCATGGGCACCTTGCTGGTGTCAGTCAGGTCGTAGTGCCCTTTCAGGCTCAGGGTGATGTTCCCCTTGCCGTCCTTGGTGGTTTTCATTTCAAGGCCGCCATCGCTTACGGCCTTCATCAGCTTGACCGCAGCATAGCCGCCGCCGATCAGGTTGCCGTGCCACCAGATATCCTGGAAGTCTGCTTCCTCGTAGTCCTCGCGCACGGTGATCTTGTTGGCTTCCACGTCCGCAGCGCCCAGCTCCAGCTTGATGGTGTCTGCGCTCACGGTCATGCAGGTGGTAGCCAGACCGCAATCCCAGCTGGTGATGTGCTTGAGCTGGTAGGTGTTCTCGGGCAC
>CAVKCU010000072.1:0-7169 GCA_963654645.1 Clostridiales bacterium
AGCTAGCGCTGCGCCAGTCGGCGCTATCGCTTTAACGCTTTTTTCGCTTCTCCATTTAAAGCCCCTCAGTCGCTGCGCGACAGCTCCCCCGAGGGGGAGCTTTTTGAGGTGGCGGGAAAGTTTTTCATTGCACTTGATACTTTAGTGGCAAGGCTAATGGCGTGCGCCCTCTCAGTCACCTGCGGTGACAGCTCTCCCAAAGGGAGAGCCAAGAGCACTGCCAGAAACTTTCTCATTACGCCTAATACTTTAGCAACGAGCCTTAGACCTTGGCTCTCCCTTCGGGAGAGCTGGCGCGGGAGCGCCTGAGAGGGCGAGGGTAACCCCCGCAGAGCGCATTCTGAATATTTTACCCGTTTTTCATCTGCTCTGCGTGCAGCCTGCCGTGCTCCACATAGTGCGCGGCGTTATGCAGGTTGGCTTCGATCTGCGCCGCGCTCACCTGCTTGATGACCCGGGCGGGCACGCCTACTGCCACGGAATTGTCCGGGATGACCATGCCCTCCGGCACCAGCGCCCCTGCCCCGATGATGCAGTTTTTGCCCACAACGCAGTGGTTCAGCAGGGTGGCGTGCATCCCGATCAGGCTGCCGTCCCCTACGGTGCAGCCGTGCACCAGTGCGCAGTGCCCTACTGTGACGTTTTCGCCAAGGGTCACGCAGCCGCCGATGTCGCAGTGCAGCACCGCGTTGTCCTGCACGTTGCTGTTTTTGCCGATGGTCAGCGTGCCGTCGTCGCCGCGCAGCACTGCGCCGTACCAGACGGTGGAGCCGGGCTTTAAAACCACATCCCCCTGCACGGTAGCGCTGGGCGCCACAAAGGCTGCGCCTTCATCCCGAGGCATTTTTCCACAAAAAGACAAGAACATTGTTAAAAACCACCTTTCACCCTTTTTCTTTTGGCTGGTTTATGGTATTCTTTATAAAGACGGGTCTCGCCGTTTCTATTCTAGCAAGCTGATGCTTTATCATCAAGGGAGAAGTCCATGGATCTTCAAAAAAGCTGCCGCCGGCTGGCGGCATGGGTGCTCACGCTGGCACTGACTGCGGCGCTGGCTTTGCCGGGCGGTGCGGTATACGCCATGCCCATCCAGACTGCCAATGCACAGGAAAGTGTTTACCTGATCAATGCCGTCACCGGCGAGGTGCTGCTGGACCAGAAATCCAACCAGCAGCGCTGCGTGGCAAGCCTGACCAAGATGATGACCGCCCTGCTGCTGCTGGAAAGCGGCAAGGACTTAAACGAGACTATCACCGTGCCCGCCAGCCTGACGGAGGAATTCCAAAAGATCCGCAGCCAGAACGGCAGCACCATTCTGCTGGCGGCGGGCGAACAGCTGCGCCGCATCGACCTGCTGTATGCGCTGCTGGTGTGCAGCGCCAACGATGCCGCCAGCGTCATCGCGTGGGACGTGGCAGGCAGTATCCCGGCCTTTGTGCAGCAGATGAACGCCCGGGCGGCGCAGCTGGGCTGCACCAGTACCCGGTTCTCCTGCCCGCATGGTCTGTACGACGATGGAAATGTTTCCACCGCACAGGATATGGGAAAGATCGCGATAGCCTGTGCCCAGTACGAGATATACCGGCAGATCGCCGATACCCTGCAGTACGAGATCCCTGCAACCAACCTGCACGCGGCGCGCAGCATCCGCTCCACCAACAAGATGCTGGACCCGGAAAACAGCTGCTACCGTGCCTATATTCACGGCATGAAGACCGGGTTTACCACAAGGGCGGGGCGCTGCTATGTGACCGCCGCCCAGCAGGGGGACACCATTTACGGGCTGGTCATTCTGGGTTCAGACCTGAAAAACATCTACGCCGAGGCTGCAGCCATTCTGGACTGGGCCTTTGCGGGTTGTCCGCAGCCGCAGGCTGCTGCCTGAAAAAGCCGGTTTTCTTTTACCGGCATCTGTGATATGCTTTAGCTGAAGAACCGGCGCACAGCCGGGAAGTTGATTAGGGGGTACGCTCATGCTTCACAACACGTTCTGCCGCCGTCTGGCGGCGCTGGTGCTCACATTGACAGTGGCTCTTTCGGCAGCGCTGCCGGGGTTTGCGGCATACCCCATGCCCGTCCAGACCGCCACCGAGACCGAAGCGGTGTATCTGTTCAACGCGGACACCGGCAAGACCATCCTGAGCCAGAACGCCGACCAGCAGAAATATGTGGCAAGCCTGACCAAGCTGATGACTGCCCTGCTGCTGGTGGAAAGCGGTAAGGATCTGAACGGTGAAGTGACCGTGCCAACAGACATGACGCAGGAGTTCAAGGATATCCAGAACGCCAACGGCACCACCATAGGGCTGCGCATCGGCGAGACTGTGCGCCGCATCGACCTGCTGAACGCGATGCTTATCGTCAGCGCCAACGACGCCGCCAGCGTCATTGCATGGGATGTGGCGGGCAGCGTGGTGGGTTTTGTGCAGCAGATGAACGCCAAAGCCGCAGAGCTGGGCTGCACCGGCACGAACTTTACCTGCGCCCACGGCCTGTTTGACTACGGCAACGTGTCCACCGCGCAGGATCTGGCAAAGATCGTCGCCGCCTGTGCGGAAAACCAGACCTTTACACAGGTGGCGGGCACCGCCAGCTATGTGCTGCCGGCCACCAATCTGCGCAAGGCAGAGCACACCATCAGCAGCTCCAACAGCCTGATGAACAGCGAGAGCGACAACTACCGGGAGTATGTCCAGTGGGTCAAGGGCGGCTTTACCACGCTGGCAGGGCGCTGCACCGTGGCTTTTGCCCAGAAGGACGGTCACAGCTACGGGCTGGTGATCCTTGGCTGCGACACGCTGGAGCACCTGTTTACCGAATGTGACGACCTGTTCGACTGGGCCTTTGCCAGCTTTGCCGACCGTCCGCTGGTGGATACCAAGACCGTGCTGACTACCGTAGACCTGAACAAGTGCCGCACCGAGCCGTCCGTGGAGCTGTATGCCGCCGCCCCGGTCAGCGGCTATGGCCACAGCGACGATAAGGTGAGCTATTCCTTCGACCTGCCCGAGAGCGTCTCTGCCACCGTCAAGGAGGGGCAGAAGCTGGGCACCGCCACCGTCTATCTGGACGGCTACGAGGTGGGACAGGTAGACCTTGTGACCCACCGGGAGTATGTGTCGGATTTCCGCACCGATAGCAAATCCACCCTGCTGCTGCTCTGCGCCCTGATCTTGATCCTGTGCGCACTGGGCTTTGTCACCCTGCGCTGCGGCGGCGGGCTGACCCTCAACCAGCGCCGCCGTCAGATGAAGCGGAGAAGATAAAACAAAACTCCCTCAGTCAAAACCTGACGGTTTTGCCAGCTCCCTCAGGGAGGGAGCCTCTGGCGCGGCGGGAAGGTTTCTCATTGCGCTTGAAACTTTAGTGACAGGGCTGACGGTGTGCGCCCTCTCCGTCTTTGCTTCGCAAATCCACCTCTCCCAAAGGGAGAGGCAAGAGCACAGCCGGAAGCTTTCCCATTACACTTAAAACTTTAGCAACAGGCTTTAAATCTTGGCTCTCCCTTTGGGAGAGCTGGCGCGGGAGCGCCTGAGAGGGCGAGCTCACTAAAAATAAAGAAAAGGGGCTGGTGCACGGTTGTGCATCTGCCCCTTTTTATAATTATACTGCCCCGTAAATGCCGTGCACCGACACTTCCCCGGTGAAAACGTGCTGTTCCCCGGCGTCGGTGCGCACCACTAAACGTCCCTCGGTGTCCACGTCCACGGCTTCGCCTGCGCCCTGACTGCCGTCCGGCAGGTCAAAGGTGACCCGGCGTCCCAGATTGATGCAGGCGGCCTTGTACTCCTCTCGGAAGGGCGCAAAGCCGTCCCGGGCAAAGGTGTACAGGTTACGGTCAAAGCCGAAGTCGGTCAGCCCCTCCGCCAGCCATGCGGGGTCTGTGGAAAGATCCACCGCAGCGCCCTGCAGCGCCAGCGAGGTGCCATGGGGCAGGTCGGCGGCGTCAAAATAGCTCTGGGGCTGGGCAAGGTTGATGCCGATGCCGCACAAAATGCCGCGTCCCTGCTGCTGGTAGCCGTAGCTTACGCTCTCGCACAGGATGCCCACGAGCTTTTTGCCGTTCAGCAAAAGGTCGTTGGGCCACTTGATCTGGCAGTCCACGCCGTAGCGCAGCTGCAGCTGGCGGCGCACCGCAAGGCTTGCCAGCAGCGGCAGGGTGGCGGGCTGCGCCAGCGGCTCCTTGATGGCGACCGTGTAGTACAATGCCTTGCCCTCGGCGTTTACCCAGCTGCGACCAAGCCGCCCGCGCCCGGCGGTCTGGTTTTCGGTGTACACCGCCGCCACCGGGCCAAACTCCTCAAAATGTTCCTTTACATAGGCGTTGGTGCTGCCGCATTCCGGCAGATAGCGCACCTCGTTGATGCTCATTGTTTGGGTACCTCTTTGTGCTCATAGGCGGTCACTGCGCCGTTTTCCAGCGTCAGCAGACCGTAGGTGTCCGGACCGGTGTAGCAGCGCCCGCAGGAGCCGGGGTTGAACAAAAACACTTTGCCCCGCTGCTCCGCGTGGGGAATGTGGGAGTGACCGAACAGCGCCACCTCTGCGCCCCGGGCGGCAGCGGCGTCCGCCAGTGTATCCAAATCGTATTTTACGCCGTACATGTGACCGTGTGTATAGAAAACAACCGTCTGATCAAAACCCGCCAAGCCGTCCAGCGGCTCCAGCGCACCAAAATCGCAGTTGCCAGCCACGGAATACACCCGCAGATGGGGGAAAAAGGCCAGCGTCTGTTCCAGATCCCGCAGACCGTCCCCCAAAAAGATCACAGCATCCGCGTTGTTCTGCTCTTTGTTCAAAATGCGCTCAATGGCGCCACGCGCACCGTGGCTGTCGCTCAGGACCAGTAGTTTTGTCACGGAAAAATATCCTCCTATACACTCATTCGGCAGCCTGCTGCAACAGCAGCAGCTGCTTGTACACTTCGCTCTTGGAATAGGCTGTGCCCTGCGCAGCAGCCTTGGCGGCGGCAGAGGCGCTGAAACCCTCGCTGGTCAGCGCAAAGGCGCGCTGCGCCGCCTGTTCCAGTGTCAGCTCCTCTTCCTCGGCGGCACCGGCGGGTGCACCCGCCATCACCAGCACATACTCGCCCCGGGGCTCGGCTGCGCGGTAGTGCTCCACGGCTTCGCCCAAAGTGGTTTTCCAGATCTCCTCGTGGAGCTTGGTCAGCTCCCGGCACAGGGTGATGCTGCGCTCTGCGCCAAAGGCGGCGGTCAGGTCATCCAGTGTGGTGCGCAGCTTGTGGGGCGCTTCGTAAAAGATGACCGTGCGCTTTTCCTGCAAAAGCTCTGCCAGACGCTCCTTTTTCTGCTTGCGGTTCACCGGCAGAAAGCCCTCGAACACCCAGCGGGAGGTGTCCTGCCCGGAGACCGCCAGTGCCGTGACGCAGGCGGAAGCGGCAGGGATGGGCACTACTTTAATGCCCCGCGCCAGCGCGTCCCGCACGATGACCTCGCCCGGGTCGGACACGCAGGGCATTCCGGCGTCGCTGCACAAGGCGCAGCTCTCCCCTGCCTCGATGCGCTGCAAAATGGCCTCGCCCTTCTGCAATGCGTGCTCGTAGTAGCTGACCATGGGCTTTTTCAACCCCAGATAATTCAGCAGCTTCATGGTCACACGGGTGTCCTCGGCGGCAATAAAGTCAGCCGCGCCAAAGGTGGCAGCCACCCGGGGCGGCATATCCTCCAGATTGCCGATGGGGGTCGCCACGATGTAGAGAGTTCCTGCCATAATTACCTCCTGAATTTATCGTCCGTACAGCGCCGCTCCGGCGCGGATGAGCACGTCCGGCTCCACCCGCAGGCCGGTCTTACGGTTCTTTTGGGCTTCCACAAGGAACAGCCATGGGGCATTTTCCGGGGTGTTCTTCACAAAAGCCAGCCGCTTGGGTTCCAGCCGGTGGGCGCGCAGCACGGCAAGCACCTCGGCAAGCCGCTCGGGGCGGTGGCACAGCGCCAGCCGCCCGCCGTCCTTCAAAAGCCGGAAGCCGCAGGCACAGACATCCTCCAACGTGCAGGTGTTTTCGTGCCGGGCAAGGGCGTGGGCGGCGTTCTGGCTCTGGGGTCCCTCGGTAAAATAAGGGGGATTGCACGTGCACACGTCAAATTGCCCCTCGTCCTGCCGCCATGTGCGCAGGTCGGCACAGATGGGGCTGATGTGCCCCATCTGCTGCTCCTCCACCGCTGCCGCCAGCAGGGCGCTGCCCTCGGGCTGCAGCTCCAGCGCGGTGCAGGGGCCGCGATGCCCCCGGTCGTGCCATTCCAGCGCCACGATGCCGCAGCCGGAGCACAGGTCTGCGGCTTTCTGGCTGCGCTTCGGCTCACAGAAGCGTGCCAGCAGCAGCGCATCCGAGCCGAACCGATGCTCCGGGGTGCAGTAGACCATAGTTCTATTATACAAAACTTCCGTAGAATGTTCCATAGACAGTGTGCCGTTTCCCTTCCAAAAAATGCAGGGTATTTTCCTGCGGAATTTGTGCATGAAACAAAAAGCGGTGCGGCTGCACAGCATTTTGTGCAGTGCCTCTTTTGCGGTGGACGATTGGAAAATATTTTTGATTTCGCAGGAAGGAGCGATTTTACTTTATGATACCACAAAAAAGGACTGCTGCACAGTGTGCAGCAGTCCTTTTTAATGCGTTTTCAGCAAAAACTACTGATTATTCAGCAGCGATTGCACCAGTGGGGCAAGCACCCTCGCAAGCACCGCAATCGATGCAGGAATCAGCGTTCACAACTGCAGCGCCGTTCTCGATGGTGATAGCGCCAACCGGGCAAGCGCCCTCGCAAGCGCCGCAGCCAACACATGCGTCAGAAACCTTGTGTGCCATAATAAACTCTCCTTTTTTATCCCGTGCCGATGTAATGTATGAAGAAACGTACCTTGGCACGACCACGCACGCCCCCCGGAATTTGTATCCTTGTCTGCATTCTAACAAAGCACGCCGGAAAAGGCAAGACTAACCGTGCTGCCATCACAGCAAAATAAAATATTTTGTGGGGTTGCACAAAAGCACAGCCTAACTTATAGCCAAAATTGCCGGAGATTTTTAGCAAAAATCACGAAATCTGGTTAGTTTTATAATACTAACCATTCGGACACTTATTCCTTCTCACTATTGCGGCGGCGGGGGCAGGCGGGGCGCTTTTCGTCGTCGGAGCTTGCCACCA
>CAVKCU010000073.1:0-7141 GCA_963654645.1 Clostridiales bacterium
AGACCGGCGTTGTGGATGGCGCTGAGCAGCCCATCGCAAACTACAAGTCCAACGCTTTCCCCGAGGTTGCTAACAACCTGATCCTGGACGGTCACACTCTGGGCGCTGTGCAGGCTGTTATCACCGATAACGCATGGGGCAAGCTGACCGCTAACCAGCAGGCTGCTGTTATGGCTGCTGCTGCCGACACCCAGAAGTTCAACGCTGATCTGTCCGAGAGCGCTGAGAACAAGGTTCTGGACGAGCTGCGTTCCTCCGGCTGCAACGTTGTGGATGTGGACGACAAGACTCCCTGGCAGGAAGCTTGCGCTAAGGTCATCAAGGACAACACCTCTGATCAGGCTGAGCTGTACCAGAAGCTGCTGGACATGAAGGCATAATCTGGCTTTCCATCCAATCAAAGTAGTACATTGCCCGGCGGAGGCCCACGGGAATACGCCCGCAGGCTTCGCCGGGTTTTTATATGGAGGAATTTCTATGCCGAAAATCTTTACCACTCTGGATAAGATCAAGCCGGCGTACGACATTACCTACAAGGTGGTTCTGTTCATCTGCAAGATCCTGCTGATCGCAGATATCCTCATTACCACAATGTCGGTCATTGGTCGTTACGTCCCCTTTATCCCGGACCCCTCCTGGTCTGAGGAGGTCGTTCTGACCTGCATGAGCTACATGGCTGTGCTGAGCGCTGCGCTGGCCATCCGCCGCGGCGCACACATCCGCATGACTGCCTTTGATATGTACCTGCCCAAGAATGTGCTCAAGGCGCTGGACATCCTGTCCGACGTGGCTGTGATGGTCCTTGGTGTGGTGATGATGGTGGTCGGCTGGAACTACGCCACCACGCTGGGCGGTCGCGGCTTCTACGTTTCCATGCCCTGGCTGAGCCGCTTCTGGATGTATTTCCCGGTGCCGCTGGCAGGTGTTGCCATGATCATCTTTGAGATCGAGTCTCTGTACAACCACGTCAAGAGCTTTTTTGTAAAGGAGGAAATGTAATATGACAGTTCAGACACTGGCGATCATTGTCCTTCTTGTCAGCTTCTTTGTTATGATCTTCCTGCGCTTCCCCATTGCATACGCCGTTGGTCTGTCCAGCGTGCTGTGCATGCTGGTGCAGGGTCAGGCACTGACCGACGTCTGCCGCCTGATGGTCAAGGGCATCTCGTCCTTCAGCCTGATGGCTGTGCCGTTCTTCATCACCATGGGCGTGCTCATGGGCTCCGGCGGCATCTCCGAAAAGCTGATCGCCTTGGCGGACGCCTGCGTCGGCTGGATGCGCGGCGGCATGGCCATGGTCAACATCGTGGCTTCCTACTTCTTCGGCGGCATTTCCGGTTCTGCTTCCGCCGATACCGCTTCCATCGGCTCTATCATGATCCCCATGATGGTGGATCAGGGCTACGGCGCAGACTTCTCCACCGCTGTTACCATCACCTCCTCCTGCGAGGGTCTGCTGGTTCCCCCCAGCCATAACATGGTCATCTACGCTACCACCGCCGGTGGTATCTCCGTGGGCAGCCTGTTCCTGGCAGGCTACCTGCCCGGCGCTCTGCTGGCCATCGTGCTGATGATCGGCTCCTACATCATCTCTGTCAAGCGCAACTACCCCAAGGGCGATCCGTTCAGCATCAAGGCTTTTGTCAAGCAGCTGGGCACTTCTATCTGGGCACTGGCCGCTGTCATCATCGTGGTGTTCGGCGTTGTCGGCGGCGTGTTTACCGCTACCGAGTCCGCTGCTATCGCCGTTATCTACTCCCTGCTCGTTTCCGTGTTCGTCTATAAGGGTCTGGACTGGAAGGGCGTGTGGCACGCTCTGGACGAGTGCGTCAATACCCTGTCCATCGTGCTGATCCTGATTGCTACCTCTGCAGTGTTCGGCAACTGCCTGACCATGCTGCATGTGCCTGATCTGGCTGCAACCGCCATCACCGACCTCACCGATAACCCCTACATCATTGCACTGCTCATCGACCTGATCCTGCTGGTGCTGGGCATGATCATGGATATGGCTCCCATCATCCTGATCGCTACCCCCATCCTGCTGCCCATCGCCACCTCCATCGGCATCGATCCCATCCAGTTCGGTATCATCGTGGTTCTGAACTGCGGCATCGGCCTGCTCACTCCTCCCGTTGGCTCCGTTCTGTTTATCGGCTCTGCCGTTGCAAAGCGCCCCATGGAGAAAGTGGTCAAGGCGACCCTGCCGTTCTACCTGTGCATGTTTATTGCACTGCTGCTGCTGACCTACGTCCCCGATATCAGCCTGATGATCCCCAAGCTGCTGGGCGGCTACGTCAGCCCCATCGCAAACCCGCTGGGTCCTGTGTTCATCCACTAAGCGCAGCATAAGGGAATACCCCTTGCATCTATAAGACCGGAGCCTGTCAGCCCTTTGGGCTGCGGGCCCCGGTCTTTTTGCGTGTGCACCAAAATGCGGACAGCTTGCACGGCGGGGAACACTATGATACAATAAAGTGTATAGAAGCTGGGAAGGGGAGAGAACACTATGGAGCAAAAACGCCTGTGTCCGTTCTGCATTGGGGAGCTGCCGCCTGCGGCAACCGTCTGCCCCCATTGCGGGAAGATCTTAGAGGGCTGCAACCCGGCGGGCTGCCTGCCGGTAGGCACGGTGCTGGCTGGGCGCTACACCGTGGGCGAGATGCGCAGTCTGGACGGCGAGGGTGTGCTGTACAGCGGCGTGGAGAATCTGGGCGGCTTCCGGGTGACCATCAAGGAGTACCTGCCCGTCACCCTTTCTGCGGAGCGGGGGCCGGACTGCATCCTGCGCCCCAAGCAGGGGAGCGAGGTGCTGTTCAAGACCACACGCATGGACTTTGCAGACCTGTACCGCGCCATCCAGCGCATTACCCCCGCCAGCGGTCTGGAGGCGGTGCTGGACGTGGTGGATGCCAACAACACCGTATATGCGGTGCTGGAAAACCTAGGCGGCACCCCGCTGGAGCAATGGCTGGAAAACCGTTCCGCTCCGGTGCAGGCAGAGGATGCCTGCGCCATGCTGCGCCCGGTGTTTGAGGGCGTGGCAGCTATGCACAAGGCGGGGCTGGTGCACCGCGGCATCTGCCCGGAGAATATCCGGGTGATGGCAGATGGCCGCTGCCGTCTGGCGGGGTACGCCACCGTGGGTCTGCGCACCGCAGGCAGCGGCCTGCACGAGCAGCTGTACGAGGGCTACTCCGCCCCGGAGCAGTATACCACCGCCGAGTTTGAAGGGCGCTACACCGACGAATACAGCCTTGCCGCCGTCTTTTACCGCATGGTGTGCGGACAGGCACCCATGCCCGCTGCCCAGCGCGTGGTGTCGGACTCTAACCCCCGGGCACGCACTGTAGAGCCTGCCGTACCGGCCTATGTTTCCGATGTATTGCAGCTGGGGCTGCGGCTCAAGGTCATGGAGCGCATCCAGACTGTGCCGCAGCTGTATCAGGCGCTTTCCTCCAAGGAATATACCGCCGAGCTGACCCGTACCATGAAGCCGGAGACCCCGATGCATCCGGCGCGGGCAGAGCAGAGCCCGCAGGGCAGGGAACACCTGCTCAGTTTGAAAGGGCTGCTGGCAGGCATCCTGATCCTGCTTTCCATCCTGATTTTGCTCACCCTGTGGGGCATCGTGAGCCGCAAGGAAGAGCAGCCTGCAACCTCGGTGCCGGAGTCAGAAGCTGCCAGCAGCGAAGAATTGAAGCCCCAGAACCTTGTGCCCAACTTTGTGGGCATCGATTACGAGCAGATCAAGAATAACCGCGAGTACACCAGCATGTACCTGTTCCGGGCAGTGCTGGAGTACAGCGATACCGTGCCCTCCGGGCAGGTCATCCGGCAGGAGCCGGAGGCCGGCGAGGTGATGGAGAACGGCGAGGTGATCCAGATCGTGGTCAGTCAGGGCCCGGAAAAGGTGGAAATGCCCAAGATCATCGGTGCATCGCAGGATAAGGCTATTGAGATCCTGAGCAGCCGGGGGCTTGTGGCAAGCTGCTTTATGGTGGTGAACGATGGCTCCTACGCCACGGGCTGCGTGGTCTCCGCCAGCGAGGAAGAGGGCGCTATGGTCACGGTAGGCACGGTGATCACCGTGTATATCGCCGCAGACCCCAGTGTGCAGATCACCGCCACCCCGGAAGAGCCTGATACTACCGAGCCCGCCACCCCGGAAACGCCCGCAGAGGGCGGCACAGAGCCGGAATACGATACAAATTAAATAACAAAAGCAGAAGCGGGAGCCTTGTGACGGGCTCCCGCTTCTGCTTGTTTAGGATAGGAAAGAGAATGGCAAATTAAAGGTTGGTGTAGCCCATCAGGCAGCGGTCCACCTCGGCGGCGCAGTCGCGGCCTTCGCGCAGACCCCACACCACAAGGCTCTGACCGCGGCGCATATCGCCGCAGACGAATACCTTGTCCACGTTGGTTTTAAAGCTGTGGTCGGCTACATTGCCCCGGGCGGTCAGCTCCACCCCAAAGGCATCGGCTGTGTAGTTTTCGCAGCCGGTAAAGCCTGCGGCAATAAATGCCAGCTGGCAGTCGTAGGTGAATTCTTTGCCGGTAGGCACCATGCTGGTGCGTCCGGTCTCGGGGTCGCGCTCCGGCTTCAGGCAGCTGATGACGGCACCGGTCAGGTTGCCGGCGTCATCCTTCAAAAACTCCTTGACAGTGGTCTGGTACACGCGCGGGTCCTTACCGAACTTTGCAATGCACTCGGTCTGACCGTAATCCACCTTCAGCACCCGGGGCCACTCCGGCCACGGGTTTGCGGCGGTGCGCTCGACAGGGGGCTGCGGCATCATTTCCAGCGCCATCAGGTCGGTGCAGCCCTGCCGCAGGGCAGTGCCCTGACAGTCGTTGCCGGTGTCGCCGCCGCCAATGACCAGCACGTTTTTACCGGCTGCATTGATGGCCTTGCCGTCTGCAAAACCGGAGTCCAGCAGGCTCTTGGTCACGCTGGTCAGGTAGTCCACAGCAAAGTGCACGCCCTTGGCGTCCCTGCCGGGCACGTTCAGGTCGCGGGGCTTTTTTGCGCCGCAGCATAGCACCACGGCATCAAAATCTGCCAGCAGCTGCTCGGCGGGCACAGCACCACCCACATCCATGCCGGTGCGGAACTCAACCCCCTCGGCCTGCATCAGCTTGACCCGGCGCTCGATGACCGCCTTGTCCAGCTTCATGTTGGGGATGCCGTACATCAGCAAACCGCCTACCCGGTCGGCGCGCTCAAACACTGTAACGGCATGACCGCGCTTGTTCAGATACTCGGCAACCGAAAGCCCTGCAGGGCCGCTGCCTACCACGGCAACGCTCTTGCCGGTGCGGGTCGGCGGCGGGGTGGCGGTCAGCCAATTCTTGGCGTAGGCCGTCTCGATGATGGCGTGCTCGTTTTCGCGCACAGTGACGCTGTTGCCGGTCACATCTCCGCAGGTGCAGGCGGCCTCGCACAGGGCGGGGCACACCCGACTGGTAAACTCCGGGAAGCGGTTGGTGGCCATCAGGCGGTGGAGCGCCAGCTCCCACTTGCCGTGGTACACCAGATCGTTCCACTCCGGGATGAGGTTGTTCAGCGGACAGCCGGAGGCCATGCCGCCGATCATCATGCCCGCCTGACAGAAGGGCACGCCGCAGTCCATGCAGCGGGCGGCCTGCGTCTGCTGCTGCTCCCGCGAGAGCCAGATGTGGAACTCGTTAAAATTTTCAAGGCGCTCCAGCGGCGCAACGTCCGTGCTGGTTTTGCGCGCATAATCCATAAATCCTGTTGTCTTACCCATGCTGCTGCCCCTCCTTACTTATGCTTCTGCACTGCATAGAATGCTTCGATCTGTGCCTGCTCGCCGTCCAGACCACGCTCCTCTACCGAGGCGATGACCCGCAGCATGCGGTCGTAATCGTAAGGCAGCACCTTTTTGAATTTGGGCAGGAACGCACTGAAATTATCCAAAATTTCCTTGCCGCGCGGAGAGCCGGTGGCCTCCACATGGGCGCGGATCAGCTCCTTCAGGGTGGCAACATCGTACTTGTGCTCCACCGGCTCAAGGCTGACGGTCTCCTTGTTCACGCGCTGGTAGAAGTCCCAGTTCTCGTCCAGCACATAGGCAATACCGCCGGTCATACCGGCTGCAAAGTTCTTGCCGGTCTGTCCCAGCACCACCACGGTGCCGCCGGTCATGTACTCACAGCCGTGGTCGCCCACGCCCTCCACAACGGCGGTAGCGCCGCTGTTGCGCACGCAGAAGCGCTCACCGGCCACGCCGGAGATGAACGCCTTGCCGCTGGTAGCGCCGTACAGCGCCACGTTGCCGGTGATGATGTTCTCCTCGGGCTTGAAATCGATGCCCTGCGGCGGGCGCACAACGATCTTGCCGCCGGAAAGACCCTTGCCCATGTAGTCGTTGCAGTCGCCCACCAGCTCCAGCGTCAGGCCGCTCGGGATAAAGGCACCAAAGCTCTGACCACCTGCACCGGTGCAGTGCACGGTGTACACATCGTCCGGCAGATCGTTGCCGTATTTGCGGGTGATCTCGCTGCCAAAGATGGCACCGAAGGCGCGATCCACATTGGAAACATTCAGGCTGACGCTCTGGGGAGCTTTACTGCCCAGTTTGAACTTCTTCATCAGCACCTTCATGTCCAGCGTGTTTTCCAGATGGAAGTCGTAGCTGTCCTCCTTGATGAAGTGGACGTTGCTGTTAGCAATGGCGGGGTTGTGCAGGATGCAGTCCAGATCCAGCTCCGCAGCGCGGCTGCCCGGCGCGGCGGGCTTGACCCGCAGCAGGTCGGTACGGCCCACCAGCTCGTCCACGGTGCGCACGCCCAGCTTTGCCATGTACTCCCGCAGCTCCTCAGCCACAAAGGTGAGATAGTTGATGATGTACTCCGGCTTGCCGCGGAAGTTCTTGCGCAGCTCGGGGTTCTGGGTGCAGATACCCATGGGGCAGGTGTCCAGATTGCACACGCGCATCATCACGCAGCCCTCTGCCATCAGCAGGGTAGTGCCGAAGCCAAACTCCTCCGCGCCCAGCATGCAGCTGATAGCCACATCTCTGCCGGACAGCAGCTTGGAGTCGCTCTCAATGCGCACGCGGGTGCGCAGACCGTTCAGGATCAGGGTCTGGTGGGTCTCGGCGATGCCCAGCTCCCA
>CAVKCU010000074.1:0-7140 GCA_963654645.1 Clostridiales bacterium
GCCTTTGCCCGGGGCAGACCGCATGCCACGCCGCCGTCAGCCAGCGCTTCAATAAACTGGTACACCCATGCCGGACCGCAGCCGGAAACGCAACTGGCGGCATCGATCATGCCCTCGGCTACGGCGTCCAGACGCCCGGCGGGAGCCATCAGCTGACAGAATGCAGCCTCCTCCTCGGCGGTCACGTTGACGGAGCAATACTGGATCATGCCTTCGCCCACCGATGCCGGGGTATTGGGCATGATGCGGATAACAGGGTAGTCGCCGCCCGCCATCTCCTGGATGCGTGCCACCGGCAGACCGGCAGCCATGGTGCACAGCACGAACCGCTTGGTACGCTCGGCAAGGATGAACCGCAGCGGCTCCAGCATGGCTTCCATCATCTGGGGCTTCACCGCCAGAAAGATCAGGTCGCAGTCCCCGGCGACCTCAGCGTTGGCAGCGGTCTGACAGCCCAGCTCTGCTGCCAGCGCTTCGGCTTTGGCAGCCGTGCGGTTAGCCAGAAATACATTTTCAGGATCAGTAGCCTTGCACACAGCGCGGGCAATAGCACCGCCCATGTTTCCGCAGCCTAAAAACCCAATGGTTTTCATCATAATAAGAACCCTCCCTCGGCAGGTATGCACTGCATAAAATTCTGCTTCTTATTCATTCTAAGCATAGGGCGGGAGAAAATCAAGACTTTTGTCTTATTTTTGGCGGATATGTTGTAAAAACAGCACCTTCGGGGCGGGCAGCGCACACACAAACTTCATAAAAAGGTAAGAATCTTTACTTGCAATAAGGTCACATTTTGCGGTAAAATAAATCATGGGGTATAATTCACGGAAACGGCAGCGGCGTCTGCCGGGAAAGGATGGGTTTTTGTGTCACAAACGACAAAACGGGCACTGGAGGCATCTTTAAAGAAGCTGCTGCTGGAAAAGCCCCTGAACAAGATCACGATCAACGATATCACCGAGGACTGCGGGGTAAACCGCATGACCTTTTATTACCACTTCAAGGATATTTACGATCTGGTGGACTGGATCTTAGCGGAGGATTCCGCCAAGGCACTGGAAGGCCGCCGGGGCTTTGGTACATGGAGCGAAGCCTATCTGGACATCCTGCACCAGCTGCAAGACAATAAGACCCTTGTGCTGAACGTTTACCGCTCGGTGGGCAGAGAACAGGTGGAACAGTACCTTTATAGGCTGCTGGATCCCATCCTGAAGGACTTTGCAGACCGTGAATGCCACGATATCACCGTGCAGGATGCGGACAAGCAGTTTGTTGTCGATTTTTACAAGTATGCACTGGTGGGCATGTCGCTGGAATGGATCCGCCGGGATATGAAAACTGACCCCAAGAAGATGGTGGAGCGCGTGAGCACCATGATCCATGGAGACTTGCGCCGTGCACTGTGCCGCCTGAGCACCGGAAGCCTGAAAATAGAGGAATGAAGCGCTTTTTATCCGAGCGGCTTCAATAAAATTTTATCAAAGAGTGCGCCGTGATGGAAAAATCATCACGGCGTATTTTCTGTTTATGGCACAAAAACACGCAAAGTAGTAAGATGTGGTCAAGCAAAATAAGGATTTCCAAAGGAATCATTTCGGGAGGAAAAAGCTATGAATACATCTCTTGATAATCTGACCCACAAGATGCAGCGTGCTGCGCTTGGTAAAATAGTGGACGTGGCGCTTTCCCACGCCGAGCAGGACAGTGAAAAAACGATCAACCAGCTGGTGGATATCGCAAAGCAGTTCTACGGCAGCGGTTTCAGCGATGAGACCTACGAGAACGCCAAAAAGGTGCTGACCGACCCTAATAGCAAGTGGGCGAAGCTCATCAACTGCGTGCTGGACCAGACCGACCCCCATGTGGCGCGCACCACCGCGCTGAATCTGGGGTACGAAGCCTTCTTCCGCGGCACCAAGACCATCCGCGAGAACCGCGTTAAGTACCAGTGCAACATCCCGTGGCTGATCCTGTTTGACCCCACCTCTGCCTGCAATATGCACTGTGTGGGCTGCTGGGCAGGCGAGTACGGTCACAAGAACAACCTCAGCTTTGAGGATATGGATAAGATCGTCACGCAGGGCAAGGAACTGGGCGTGTACCTGTATATGCTGACCGGCGGCGAGCCGCTGGTGCGCAAAAAGGATGTGCTCAAGCTGGCGGAAAAGCACAACGATGTGCAGTTTGCCATCTACACCAACTCCACCCTCATCGACGAGCCCTTCTGTGAAGAGGTGCAGCGTCTGGGCAATATCGCCTTTATGCTGTCCATCGAGGGCACCCCGGAGACCAACGATGCCCGCCGCGGTGAGGGCCACTATGCCGCTGTGATGCACGCCATGGACCTGCTCAAGAAGTACGGCATCCTCTTCGGTACCTCTATCTGCTACACCAGCCAGAACATTGAAGCTGTCACCAACGACGAGTTCATGCGTTTCCTGTGCGAGAAGGGTGCACACTTCGGCTTCTACTTCCACTATATGCCCGTGGGCAACGAAGCTGCCCCGGATCTGATGCCCACCCCGGAGCAGCGCAAGTATATGATCGACCGTATCCGCTATCTGCGCTCTTCTGAGTGTGATATCCCGTTCTACCCCATGGACTTCCAGAACGACGGCGAGTTCGTGGGCGGCTGCATCGCCGGCGGTCGCAACTACTTCCACATCAACTCTGCCGGTGACGCTGAGCCCTGCGTGTTCATCCACTACTCCAACGCCAACATCCACGACCAGTCTATTCTGGAAATTCTGCACAGCCCGCTGTTCATGGCTTACCACAATGGTCAGCCCTTCAACAAGAACCATCTGCGTCCCTGCCCGATGCTGGAAAACCCCGAGCTGCTGGAAAAGATGGTGCACGAGACCGGTGCCCACAGTACCGACCTGCAGTCCCCGGAAAGCGTCGAGCACCTGTGCGAGAAGTGCAAGAGCTATGCCGCCAACTGGCAGCCCACCGCAGACGAAGTGTGGTCCCACCACAAGGTCCGCGAGAGCCGGTACGAAAACTATAAGGACTGGAAGCCCTCTCAGCCGCTGGACTGAGCGGAAACCTGAAGTAAAGCAATAAAACGACCCCCGCCCTATGTTCCTTCCCGGAACATAAGGCGGGGGTTTTACTGTATAAACCGGAAATTGTTATTCCTTCTTATTCTTTTCAATAGCACTAATAGTGCAAGCAAAACCTGTAATCATTGAAAGTAGTATTGCGCCACCCATTGCTTCGTTCATTCCAGCGCCAAAGAAAAAACCGACCAACGCTGCAATTACCATAAGAATGATTGAAATCATTGCTCTCATAATATATACCTCTATAAATTCCGATTTGTGATATGATTAAAAATGCCCCGCATCGGAAGTGCTCTGATGCGGGGCAGGGAAGGTTTTACTGGTTTTCAGCAGGTTGCGATGCAGCAGGCTGTGCCGCTGCATCGTCTGCGGGGTCGCCGAACTGGTCGTGGTAATTGTTCAGCAGGGTCAGCTCCTGATGGCGCTGCAAGCCGTGGATGACCAGCTTTTTGATGACATCGTAGATAACGGCGAACAGCGGCACACCCACGATCATGCCCACAAAGCCCCACAGACCGCCAAACAGCAGGATGGCGAACAGCACCCAAAAGCTGGAAAGGCCGGTGGTGTTGCCAAGGATCTTGGGTCCGATGATGTTGCCGTCCAACTGCTGCAAAACCAGCACGAACAGCACGAACCACAGCGCCTTGATGGGGTTCTGGATGAGGATGAGCAGCGTAGCCGGAATAGCACCGATGAATGGGCCGAAGAAGGGAATCACGTTGGTCACACCGATGATCACCGACACCAGCAGTGCACTGGGGAACTTGAAGATCAGACAACCGATATAGCACAGCACGCCGATGATGGCAGAGTCCATAATCTTGCCGTTGATGAAGCCGCCGAACATCCGGTCAGCGTATTTCACTTCCTCGGTGATCAGCTGCGCCCAGCGGGGGCGGATGATGCTGTGCAGCACCAGCTTGCCCTGCTGGACGAATTTCTTGCGGCTTGCCAGCATATACACAGCCACGATGATGCCGATGATCAGGTTCTTTGCCACCGTCACTACGTTCAGCACACCAATGGCTGCACCGCTTACGATGTTCTGCATGGAGGGCAGCAGGGTGTTCTTGATCCACGTGTCAAGATTGGTATTCAGAGCAGCGTAGGCCGAATTGAGCAGTTCCATGATCTGTTCGTTGTTTTCAATAAACTCCAGATGGTTTGCCCAGTACATGAACCTTGTAATGTTGGCCTGCGCGGTGTAGTACAGGGTAGTCACGCTGGTGATCAACTGCGGCACGATCATCATGACCAGCGCATACACCAGCAAAAGCCCGAACAGGATGGTGAGCGCCACGGACAGCGCGTTGATCAGACCATTCATCTTTTCCGGGATGAACCGGCGCAGAAAATTCTCGATGCTGTTGCACACCGGCTTGAGCAGGTAGGCAATAACGGCACCGTAGATAAAAGGCATCAGGATGCCGGTCAGGGTAGAGATGGCTGAGCCGAAACCGTCAAAGCGGTAAATGAGGAAAAAGAAGATGATGCTCAGTGCAATGGCACCAAACCCTGCGAGCATCCCATAGAGATACGGTTTGATGTGCGGCTTTTTGTCCATCATGACAAACTCCATTCCTGCTGCGGGCAGCGGGAATACCCACAGCGCTTATTAAATTTTGTTGCTTCTGCGCCAGATATGCAGCTTGTCGGCCTCGCGGATCAGTTCCTCACGGAAATCCGGGTGTGCTACACTGATCAGAGCCTCGGCCTTTTCCCAAGAGGTCAAGCCCTTCAGGTTCACGCAGCCATACTCGGTGCACAGGTAGTGCACGTTAGCGCGGGTATCGGTGATAATGCTGCCGTTCTCCAGCGTGGGACGGATACGGCTCTCCATCTTGCCGGTCTTTTTATTAAAGAAGGTGGAGGACAGGCAGATAAAGCTCTTGCCGCCCTTGGAAAGGTATGCGCCCAGCACGAAGTCCAGCTGACCGCCTGCACCGGAAATGTGCTTCACACCGGCGCTCTCGGCGTTTACCTGACCAAACAGGTCGATATCCACGGCATTGTTGATGGAGATAAAGTTGTCCAGTGCAGAAATGCTGCGGATGTCGTTGGTGTAGTCCACCGGGGCAGACATACACTCCGGGTTATCGTTCAGGTAATCGTACATCTTCTGGGTGCCGGCGCCAAAGGCGTAGACCTGACGACCCTTGTCCAGCTGCTTGCGGCTGCCGTTGATCTTGCCGGCCTTGGCAATATCCACAAAGGCATCCACATACATCTCGGTGTGCACGCCCAGATCCTTCAGGTCGCTCTGTGCGATCAGCCCGCCGATGGCGTTGGGCATACCGCCGATGCCCAGCTGCAGGCAGGCACCGTTGGGGATCTGCGGCACGATGAGGTTGGCTACCTTCAGGTCCACCTCGGTAGCGGCACCGGCAGCAGCCATCTGACCGATGGGGGGATTTGCGCCCTCCACAATGCCGCTTACCTGAGAAACGTGTACGCAGTTCTCCATGCCGCCAAGGCAGCGCGGCATATTGGTGTTGACCTCCACGATGATCTTCTTGGCCTTCTCACACACGGCACCCAGATGCGAAGCGCTGGGGCCGAAGTTGAAGTAGCCGTGCTCGTCCATGGGAGTCACCTGAAATACTGCCACATCCACGGGGTCGCTGCTTTCGCGGTAGTAGCGGGGCAGCTCAGAGTAGCGGATGGGGGAGTAGAAGGAGAAGCCCTGCGCAATGGCCTTGCGCTCAATGCCGCCCATGTGCCAGCTGTTCCAAGTCATGTGGGCAGCGGGGTCGTCGATCTGGAAGATCTCCGGCACCCACATCAGGATGCCGCCCCGGAAGTTGACCCCTTCCAGCTCCGGCAGGCGCTTTGCCAGCTCCGCATCCACTGCCACCGGGGTGTTCACAGCCCAGCCGTAGTCCACCCAGTCGCCGCTTTTGACCAAAGCGGCAGCCTGCGCAGCAGTCATAAGCTTCTGTGCGTACAGTTCCTTGCAATCCATTATAAACCATCCTCTCTTAAAAACCATAAAAGAATTGTAAACAATTCTGTGCGGACAAACGATGCAGCCGTTTTACGCCTGTTTTGCGGAATGTACACCGTTTTGCCACATCTATAAGGTAAACTTATAAGCAGGGCAGCAGTGTGCGCTTTGCGCTGCGCAGAACAGCTCAACTTAGTTATAACATTAACAAAGTGTAGAATCAATAGTTTTGGCTAAAAAACAGCCGGTATAGCATAATGAACAGTTTTCATGGCTTTATGTGGGGATTGTTTGGTACGCAAAAAACAAAAAAGTTGAGAAAAAGACTTGATAAAATTTTGACGATGTGCTTTACTAATAGCGTGGGAAGCAACTGCGGAGCAGTGCGGGATGATTCGTTTAAAATTTAACGATAAAACGCACCGCAGCAGTTTCAGGTTGCACCCAAGGCTGGAAAGTGCTATCATGGCAGAACCACATCGCGCTTAGTAATTACAGCGCACAAGGAGGACACTGACCGATGGCAACAGCAGTTTATCCCGGGTCGTTCGATCCGGTCACCAAGGGACATCTTGATATCATCAAACGCGCAGCAAAGATCAACGACCACCTCATCGTGGCGGTGCTGATCAACAGCGCCAAGCATCCGCTGTTCACAGTGGAGGAGCGGGTGGCTATGCTGCAGGAGTGCTGCAAGAACATCCCCAACGTGACCGTGGAAAGCTTCGACGGCCTGACCGTGGAGTTCGCAAAAAAGCGCCACGCATCCGTGATGGTGCGAGGGCTGCGGGCGGTAACGGACTTTGAAAACGAGATCCAGCTCGCGCAGACCAACCACGCACTGATGCCCGGCATTGAGACCATGTTTCTTGCCACCAGCATCAAGTGGAGTTATCTTTCCTCCACCATTGTAAAGGAAGCAGCGTATTACGGCAGTGACATCAGCAAGTTCGTCACACCCAATGTGGAAAAGGCCGTTAACGAAAAATACGCCCTGCTCCGGGAGAGGGAAGAGACCTGATACCGCAAAAATGCCGCAGGGCGTTTTGATAAATGGGTAACCGATAAGTAACACACATACACAATTCAGGAGGCTATTCACATGAAAAAGATCGTTATCGCATCTGC
>CAVKCU010000075.1:0-7061 GCA_963654645.1 Clostridiales bacterium
CCGCTAAAGCCGTCCCCTTGGGGAAGGTGGCTTGACGCGAAGCGGCAAGACGGAAGGGGTTCTTGCCTGAACTCGCCCTCTCAGGCGCTCCCGCGCCAGCTCCCCCAAAGGGGGAGCCAAGGTCTAAAGCTTGTTGCTAAAGTATTAGGTATAACGAGGTGGTTTCCGGCAGTGCTCTTGGCTCTCCCTTTGGGAGAGCTGGCAAGCCCGACAGGGCTTGACTGAGAGGGCGAGGACGCTGCGATTTTACCCCTTCCGTCATCGTCTGCGGCGATGCCACCTTCCCCAAGGGGACGGCTTTGGTGGTGGCGGCAAAGCCCACAACGCCAAAGCAGCCAGACCGCCCCGGGCGGGGCAGTCTGGCTGTTTGCTTCATTCTACCGGCTTCATGCTGGCGGGGTCCTCCACCGCGCCGGGCTGACCGGCGGCGTCCGGCAGGCGCTTCATGCCGCCGGGGTTGGGGGAGCAGGTGGGCAGGGTGAACACAAAGCGGCACCACTCGCCCTGCTGGCTCTCCACGCGGATCTGCCCGCCGGACAGATTGACCAGCACCTTGCAGATGTTCAGCCCAAGGCCGGAGCCGCGGGCATGGAGACCGCGGGAGCGGTCCTCCTTGTAAAACCGCTCGAACACATAGGGCAGCGCCTCCGGGCTGATGCCCTGCCCGGAGTTCCAGATGGAGATCTCGGCCTCGGGGCCAAGTTTTTCCACGCTGAAGCGGATGGTGCCGCCCGCCGGGGTGAACTTGATGGCGTTGTCCAGCAGGTTATACGCCACCTGATGGATCAGGTCGGGGTCGGCGTAGACCAGCACCTTTTCGTCCATGGTCAAACCTTCCAGCTCGATCATGCCGTCGTTGATACGCTGCTCTGCCGCCAGCGCCACGCCGGTCAAAGTCTCCCAGATATTGAACATCCGGGCGTTCACCTGATACTCCCCGCTTTCCAGCTTGGAGAGATCCAGCATATTCTGGATCAGCCGCGCCAGACGTCCGGTCTCCTCGCTGACCAGCTGCAGATAGTGGTTCTGCATCTCGGGCGGGATAGTGCCGTCCAGAATGCCGTCCACAAAGCCCTTGATGGTGGTCATGGGGGTGCGCAGCTCGTGGGCGATGTTGCCCATGAACTGCCCCCGGGAGTTATCGTTGGACTGGATATTCTCCGCCATCTGGTTGAAGGTGCGGGCAAGGTCTGCCACCTCGCCGTCGCCCTCCACGCCCTCCACGCGGACGGAGAGGTCGCCGCCGCCAAAGCGCTGGGCGGCATCGGTGACTTTTTGCAGCGGGTCGGTGAGCTGACGCATCAAAAGCCGGGTCAGCACGCTGGCGCACAGCAGCATCACGCAGGCAGACATCAGGAAGTTAGACCAGAACTGCTGCTTGAAGTCGGTAAGCTGCGCGCCGGAGGAGCATAAAAACAGCCAGCCGCCAGCCGGGCTTTGGTCGTCGATGGTCTGCACCACCGAGATATAGCTTTTTTCAGTCAATGCACCGCCCAAGTCGCTGAAAGCGTGGTAGTGCCGGGCATCCGGGTCTGCCACTGCGTTGGCGCGCTGGCAGATATCCAGCGGCACGGTGCCGGTGGTAAGCTTTGCCGGGTCGGAAGCGATGAGCACATTGCCCTGTCCGTCCGTGAAGAACAGATAAGCCTCGGCGCTCTCGCCGATGATCTCAAGCTTGGTGTTCAGCGCGTCCAGCTCTGCACCCTGCGGCATAGTCCCGCTGTTTACCAGATACTCCGCAGTGCGCTTGGCAACGTTCACCACCTGATCCAGCGTTTCGTAGCGATCCTTCGCAAAATAGCTTTTGAACAGCACCCACTCCGAGCAGCCCATCAGCACGATGCCCAGCACCATCAGGGTGGACACCATGGAGAAAAAGGCTGTGGAGATACTTTTACGCATTACTGACGCACCTCGAACTTATAGCCCACGCCCCAGACGGTCTTCAGCTCCCACTTGTCGGAAGCGCCGGACAGCTTCTCGCGCAGACGCTTGACGTGGACATCGATGGTGCGGCTGTCGCCGTAATACTCGAAGCCCCAGACCTCGTCCAGAAGCTGATCGCGGGTGTAGACCCGGTTGGGGTGAGATGCCAGACAGTTGAGCAGCTCCAGCTCCTTGGGGGGAGCCTCCACCACCTTGCCCTTGACCCGCAGCTCGTAGCTGTTCATATCCAGCCGCAGGTTATCGAATTCGATAACGCCCTCGGTGCTCTCGGCGGCTGCGGAGGTAGTCTGGCAGCGGCGCAGCACCGCCTTGATGCGCGCCACCACCTCTTTTGCGTCAAAGGGCTTTACCATGTAATCGTCTGCGCCCAGCTCCAGACCCAGCACCTTGTCGAAGGTCTCGCCCTTGGCGGTAAGCATCATCACCGGGGTGTTGCCCGCCTTGCGGATGCGGCGGCAGACCTCAAGACCGTCCATGCGGGGCATCATCACGTCCAGCAGCACCATGTCCGGCTTGACCGCGTTGAACTTTTCCAGCCCTTCTTCGCCATCGTTTGCCACCGTGACCTGATAGCCCTCCTTGGTCAGGTACAGCCGCAGCAGCTCGCAGATGTTGGCGTCGTCGTCCACCACAAGGATCTTTTCGTTTGCCATAAGTGTTTTCCTCCCCTTTTATGCAGGTTTTTGCTGTATCTTCAGCCCTTCCGGGCGTTTTGACAGGCTCTTTCCTTTCTATTATACGGGACAGTTATGACAAAATAAAGAAGGAAGTGTAGTTTTTTTCACATTTCTGCCCGCACGGCAGCGCTATCGGCAAGAAACGTTCCGTGCAAAGCTTGCAAAATTTGATTTCTTGCCGATAAAATGGTATAATCGTTTTACTGGGAGGTGTTATCATGAAGTACCATTCTGTCGCTGATACGGCAAAATTATGGAATGTTTCAGAGCGTACTGTCCGCAACTACTGCACTACCGGCAAGATACCGGGTGCAGTGCTTACCGGCAAAACATGGAACATTCCGCAGAATGCAAAGCGCCCGGAGCGCACCAACAAAAAGCCGGAAGTACCCCGTACCCTGCTGGATATTTTGCAGAACGAGATGTCCGGGCAGGTCAAGGGCGGCATCTACCACAAAATTCAGATCGACCTTACCTATAATTCCAATCACATTGAGGGCAGCCGACTGACCCATGACCAGACACGGTATATCTACGAGACCAATACCATCGGCATGGAGAATGGTATTGTCAATGTGGATGATGTGGTGGAAACAGCCAATCACTTCAAGTGCATTGACCTAGTCATCCGGGAGGCAAAGAAACCCATCAGCGAAGCGTTTATCAAAAAGCTGCACCTTACCCTGAAAAGCGGCACCAGCGATTCCCGCAAAGACTGGTTCGCGGTCGGTGAATATAAAAAGCTCCCGAACGAAGTCGGCGGCAAAAGCACCACCGCACCGGAGCTGGTTGCCCCGCAGATGAAAGAGCTTTTATCTGCATACAATCAAAATTCTACCAAGAAGCTGGAGGATTTACTGGAATTTCACTATGCCTTTGAATCCATCCATCCGTTTCAGGATGGAAATGGACGTGTCGGGCGGCTTCTGCTCTTCAAGGAGTGTCTGCGGAACAGCATCGTGCCGTTTATTATCACGGACGACCTCAAAATGTTCTACTATCGGGGTCTGCATGAGTGGAGATTCGAACAAGGGTATCTGCTGGATACCTGCCTGACCGCGCAGGATCAGTTCAAGGCAATCCTAGATTATTTCAGGATCCCTTATTCAAGATAGCCCCTCAAAGCCGCACGCCAAAATGGTACAGCAGATCGAAGTGCCGAGAAAAGCCCCTACGCAAAGACCATTATACTATGACGCTGAAAAGCTAAAGCGGATGCCAGAGGGAAAGACCTCGGGCATCCGCTTTTTGTTTTGGGTAGCTTGAGCGAGCGATAAGGGGCTGTTGCAAAATAGCCCCCAGATAAAAATATTATTTTCTCACCCCAGCTGGCTCTGGGTCAGGGACATCCGCTGGTAGGCAATGCGCGGGGTGCCGTCCTCCACATGGATGATGCCGCAGCGGGTAAAGCCCTCGCTTTCCAGCAGATGCTGCATCACCTTGTTGTCGGCGTGGGTGTCGGCGCGCAGGCTCTCGCAGTGCTCCAGACACCACTCCACAACCGCCTTGCCGATGCCCTTGTTTTCGCCTGCCGACGCCAGCCGGTGCAGGGTGCCGTAGGGCAAGGTGTCGTTGAGCCACTGCCCGTCCTCGATGGCCTTGTAGGTGGGGTCCTCGCCAAGGATAAAAGCAAACACCGCCTGCATCCGACCATTGATCATGTACACGAACAACCGGTTTGTGTCGATATCCTCCTCCAGCAGCTCCTGGCTGGGGTAGCCGTCCCCCCACTGGGTCGGGTTGCCGTTTTTCGCCATGAATTCCCGCGCACGGGCATAGACCTCAAGGATCTTTGCCATATCCGCTCTCACCGCTCCGCGAAACATATCTTCTCATCCTCTCTCGCCCGCGCCCTGCCGCGCGGGGGACATTTTTTTCAGTATATCATAATCTTCCATAAAGTGCCAGATTATTTCTCCATTTTGCGGCAAAGACAGACCGCCGTGCGCGGGGCGGCAGCACGGCGGTCGGGGGGGCAGCAAATCAAAAAAGAGGGGCTTCATGCGGTGGGGCGGCGGGGAGCAGTGCCGGTGCGCACCAGCCGGTACTCCCGGGGGCTCAGGCCGTAGCGCTCGTGGAACAGGCGGTAGAAGTAGCTGGTGTTCTCGTAGCCAACCTGCGCAATGATCTGCTGGATGTTCAAATCGCTGCGGCGCAGCAGCCGCGCGGCGGTCTCCATGCGGTGCTTTTGCAGCAGCTCCTTGTAGGTGCGCCCGGTCTGGGCGCGCACACACTCGCTGACATACGCCAGCGAAACACCATAAGCCCTTGCCACGTTGGAAAGGCTGGCCTCACGATAATTGTGGGTGATCTCCTGCAGCGCCGCCTGCACCAGTGCATCGCGGCTCACAGCCTCCATGCGGGCTTGCTGCGGGGAGCGTTCAAGCTTTGCCATCATTGTATCCTCCGTAAAGGTACGGCGGGCGGGGGACTGGGGGAAGCCGGACCGCCCGCCGCACGATAACTGCGGAGCCCTTTCAAGGCTCTTATACCCTGAATACGAATCACCCGCCGCAAACATTGCAGAAAAGATAAAAATTTTTTAGTCAATTTTCGTTGTAGGGGGTTATCCCACAGAAAAAGGCTGCCTGCCAAGCGGCAGACAGCCTTTCCCAGAAGAAAATAAGGAAAACACGCGCCCCAAAGGGCAGAGTAAGTATCAGAACATACTTTCGTCCTTGTAGCGCCCGGTGCGCACGAACTGCACCCACTCGGCTACGTTCACGGCGTGGTCGCCGATGCGCTCCAGATACTTGATGACCATCAGAAGATCCAGCGCAGCGTCCACCTTTGCGGGGTCGGCGGCGATCTCCTGTGCCAGTGTGTGCTTGATGGCGTTGAAGTCGTAGTCCACGGCGTCGTCTGCGGCGATGACGCGGCGGGCGGCGATCTCGTCCTCAGCGGTCAGGGCAGCCATGGCGTCTATGATCATCTGGTACGCCTTGCGTCCCATGGCGATGGCCTGACTGACGGCGGGGTCGCCCTCCTTGCGCACGGTGACGAGGTGGGGGATGATCTCCGCGATATCCGAGGCATGGTCGCCCATGCGCTCGATGTCGGTAACCACCTTCATGGCGGTGGAAATGTGGCGCAGGTCGCCCGCTACCGGCTGCTGGCGCAGCAGCAGGGTCATGCAGCGGTGCTCGATGTCCCGCTCCATGTTGTTGATGCGGTCATCCCCCTGCACGATCTTCTGGGCGGCTACGGTGTCGGCAGTGCACAGCGCTTCCAGCGCGTTCTCCACAGCCTCGGCGGCGTTCTGCCCCATCTCCACCAGTGCGGTCCTGAGGGCTTCCAGATCGCTGTCGTATTGTTTGCGAATGCTCATTGCTTTGTTCCTCCCTGCATTAACCGAACCGGCCGGAGATGTAGTCCTCGGTGCGCTTGTCCCGGGGCGTGCTGAAGATCTGGTTCGTGGGGCCCACCTCCACCAGTTCACCCAGCAGGAAGAAGGCGGTGCGGTCGCTGATACGGGCAGCCTGCTGCATATTGTGGGTAACGATGACCACGGTGTAGTTCTTTTTCAGCTCGCTCATCAGCTCTTCCACCTTCATGGTAGAGCCGGGGTCCAGTGCGCTGGTGGGCTCGTCCATCAGCAGCACCTCGGGCTTGACCGCCAGGGCGCGGGCGATGCAAAGGCGCTGCTGCTGACCGCCGGAAAGGCCAAGGGCGCTCTTTTTCAGGCGGTCCTTCACCTCATCCCACAGGGCGGCGCCCCGCAGCGAGCTTTCCACCAGCTCGTCCAGCTCGGCTTTATTGCGCACGCCGTGCAGCTTGGGGCCGTAGGTGATGTTGTCGTAGATGCTCATGGGGAAGGGGTTTGCCTTCTGGAACACCATGCCCACGCGGCGGCGCAGGTCGGTCAGCTCCATCTCGCGGGCGAAGATATCCTCGCCCTTTAGCCGTACATCGCCCTCGATGCGCACGCCCGGCACAAGGTCGTTCATGCGGTTCAGGGTCTTTAAAAAGGTGGACTTGCCGCAGCCGGAGGGACCGATGAGTGCGGTGATCTCCCGCTCGCCCACGTCCAGCGAAATGCTCTTCAGCGCCTTGAAGTCGCCGTACCAGAGGTTCAGATCCTTTGCCGATATCACCGGCACATTCGTGTTTTCCATAGAGTACCTCTTTATTTTTACTGCTTCTGTTTCAGTTTTGTTTTAGCCAGACGTGCTGCCAGATTGATCAGCAGCACCAGCACCAGCAGCACTGCGCCGATGCCCCATGCGGAGGCGAAATCGCCGTCCTCAAAGGCGCGCAGGTACAGCAGCACCGACAGGGTGGCACCGTTGGAGGTGTAGGCCTTGAATACGCTCTTGGCGATCACCTCTGCCGCACCGGCGGTGAACAGCAGCGCGGCGCTTTCGCCCACGATGCGGCCTACCGCCAGAATGCAGCCGGTCACGATGCCGTCGATGCTGCAGGGCAGCACGATGGTGC
>CAVKCU010000076.1:0-7049 GCA_963654645.1 Clostridiales bacterium
AGTACGCCGACCGCATGGACGCCATTGCCCGGGTGTTCCCGGTGTTCTTCTTCCTTGTGGCGGCGCTGGTGGCTACCACCACCATGACCCGCATGGTGGACGAGAACCGCCTGCAGATGGGCACCCTGAAGGCGCTGGGTTACTCCAATTTCAGCATCGCGGGCAAGTACCTGTTCTACGCCCTGCTGGCTACCATTCTGGGCAGCATCATCGGCATGGTAGTGGGCTTTGTGGTATTCCCCATTATTATCTGGAACGCCTATCAGATGGTGTTCAGCCTGCCCACCTTCACCCTGCACTTCTACCCGGGCATGGCAGCTGCCAGCGTGGGCATCAGCGCCGCCGTCATCGGCTTTGCCACGTGGTTCGCCTGCCGTTCCAGTCTTGCCGAAAAGACTGCAGCCCTGCTGCTGCCCCGGGCTCCGGTGGCGGGCAAGCGCATCCTGATGGAGCGCATCACCCCGCTGTGGCAGCGGATGTCCTTCTCTCAAAAGACCACCGCCCGCAACCTGTTCCGGTATAAAAAGCGGTTCTTCATGACCGTGCTGGGTGTGGCGGGCTGCACCGCGCTGCTGCTCATCGGCTTCGGCATTCAGGATTCCCTGCTGCCCATCGTCACGAAGCAGTCCACCGAGCTGACCCACAACGATATGTCCATCACTCTCAGCGACCCCAAGGCACTGACCATGGAGCAGGGGTTGGCAGACGAGCTGGACAGCAACAGCGCTGTGCAGAACTGGAGCGCGGTGTACACCAAATCCACCACCATCTACAATGCCGAAGGCGAGAGCGCAAGCGTAAGCATCGTGGCTGCCGACAAGGACAGCGACCTGACCCGCTACGTTACCTTCCGTACCCGCAAGGGGCATAAGGCCATCAGCTTTGACAGCGGCAGCGCCATCCTGACCGAAAAGACTGCCGAGAATCTGGGGCTGCACACCGGCGATATCTTCTGGGTGGAGAACACCGATGGCACCCGGGTAGAGCTGACCCTGACCGGCATTACCGAGAACTATATGTTCACCCGGCTGTACCTCCCCCGCGCACAGCTGGAAAGCCTGCTGGGCACGGAGGATATCCCGTGGAACACGGTCTACGCTCAGACCACCTGCACCGATGCTGCTGGGTACAACGCCCTGCGCACCGACCTGCTGGACTGCAACTATGTCAGCAGCATCAGCTTTACCGAGGACACCACTGAGCTGTTTGATAATCTGATCGTCAGTCTGGGCTATGTGGTGGTGCTGATCATCATCTGTGCGGCGGCGCTGGCGGCTGTGGTGCTGTATAACCTCATCAGCGTCAACCTTGGAGAGCGCAAAAAGGAGCTGGCGACCATCAAGGTTCTGGGCTTCTACGATAAAGAGGTGTACCGCTACATCTTCCGTGAGATCGAGCTGCTGGCGCTCATCGGCTCCGGCGTGGGTCTGGCGCTGGGTGTGCCGCTGCACAAGTTTATCGTGCTGACGGTGGAGATGGATCAGCTCATGTTCATCCGCACCATCGCCCCGCGCAGCTACCTGCTGGCGGTGGCGCTGACCATGGTGTTTACCGTGGTGGTCTGCTTTGTCATGCGGCGGCACGTCCGGCACATCAGCATGGTGGAAAGCATGAAAGCCCCGGAGTAATGTTTACAAGTCGTTCATAAAATGAGCATAATTCCGTAGGATTTTTTGGGTATCATAAAATCACCGGGAGGGGGAGAGCCGCAAGCCCCCTCTCAGGGACATGATTCCTCCTATACCCCAAACCAAATACCGCAAAAGACCGCGCCTCGTCTGAACCAGCAGATGAGGCGCGGTCTTTTTATGTGTATGATGCAGCTGGATCACCTGATCGCCCGCAGGATGCGGTCAGCAATGTACTTGTGACCACTGACAGTGGGGTGTGCATCCGTGGCAGTCATGGTAAAGGGGATGGGAACATAAGTCACATTTTCGTTCTGTGCGGCAAGACCCTCGGCAAGGGTGTTCAGCCGCCGGAACAGCTGCGTCCACTCCGGCAGCAGGGGCACGGGGTTCGTGTACCCCACCAATAGGATCTGAGCGTCCGGGTTCAGCGCCCGCAGTTCAGCCACCACCTGCGGCATATTGACAGCGGCGTTCTGATACGCCTGTTCGCAGATGGCATCGGTGCCGCCCCACAGCAGCAGCTGGCTGGTGGCCTTTCGCTCCTCACGGGTCAGCCGCAGCTGGGCAAGATCGCTGTTCAGCCGCTGCAGGTTCTCAAAACTGGGGGTGCGCAGCACGCCGCTGACCATGGTGGCTACCAGCTGTTCACTCTTCCAGTTGGTGGCATTGCCCAGCGCCACAAGGGCGGGCACCAGCGCATCGTTGGAGCCGATCTGCACGCTGATGATATCCGCACGTTTAAGGTAATCCAGCATCTGGGGGTAGACGTAGTAGGTGCCCGCCAGCTGGTTCATCCGGGGCATTGCGCCGGTGCGCAGAATATCCGCAAGATCACCGGTGGTCAGACCGGGCAGACCAAGATTGATGGCGTGTTGCCGGTCCAATCCAAGGCTCTTGCCCACCAGCGCCACGTAGCACTGCTCCGGGTAGCCCTCAAAGTTTGCGGCTACGTCCATGCCAATAGCAGCCTGTGTATAGCTAAAATCCGGCAAGCCAACACCGGAAACGATGCTGTCCCCCAGCGCCACATAGGTGCGCTGGGTGCCGTCAGCGGGTCCAACAGGTTGATCAGCTTCTTCGGCGGTTTTTTCCTCGGTATCTGCCGTGGCTGGTACAGACACCGGCGGCTGGTCGTCTGCAGGGGCAACGCTTTCCTGCGCGGCAAGTGCATCCTCCGGCGGCAGAGCAGCGGGCTGCTGCGCAAAAGCAGGCACAGCCAGCAGCACCAGTGCAGCGGCGCTGCACAGCCATGCGGCAAAACGGGGATGATACATGAAGGATTCCTTCTTTCTCAAGGGCAGGCGGGGCGGCTTTCATGGGGGCGGGAAACTTTCCGGCACAGCCCATAGGCGTTTCCCTGACTGAGGAGGCGTCCGCCGTTTACACCAGCTCTTCCTCCAGCTTGCGGTAGTCTGCCTTTCCGGCAGGGGTCATGGGCATTTCGGGAATGAACTTGTATGCCGAGGCTGCGGGCTGCACATACTCCGGCAGCTCCTCCCGGCACAGCTGACGCAGCTCCCGCAGGATCTGGCGCTTTTTGCCCTCGGCAGCAGGACGCAGCACCGCAAAGACAAAGGGCAGCCGCCCCTGTGTGTGCTCGGAGTCGGCGTAGCCCACCACGCAGCACTGCTGCACGGCGGGGTGGCGGCTGACGACGTTTTCGATCATGGAGGGGAACACCTTGAAGCCGTCGTGCCGGATAATGATCCGCTTGATGCGGGAGTCCAGATACACAAAGCCGTCCTCGTCCATATAGCCGATATCGCCGGTATGAGCCCACAGCTGACCGTCGGCGTGACGCCGCAGCAGAATGTTGGTCTCCTCAGGCTTGTTATAATAGCCTTTCATGGCGGTGGGGGTGCAGATGCAGATCTCGCCCCGCTCTCCGATGGGCAGCTCGGTCTCGGTGCCGGGCTCAAAAATAGAAACGATGGTGTTGACCATAGGGATGCCTACGCTGCCGGGCTTGGTAACGGTGCCGGCGGCAATGGTGGCGGCAGAGGAGACCTCGGTCATGCCGTAGCCCTTTGCCAGCGGAAACTCGGCTCCGTGCTCCTTAAGGAACTGGTTCACCGTCTGCTCGGCGCCCAGCGACAGCGAGTCGCCGCCGGCGGCGTAGTTGCGGATAAAGGAGAGATCCTTGTTTTTCAGCAGCGGGTCGGCGGCCAGCTGCTGGTAGTGGGTGGGCACGCCGAACATATGGGCAGGCTTATGTTTCCACACCAGCGCACCCAGCTTATCCGGGTCCAGATTGGGGATGATGACGATGTGCAGTCCCATGACCAGCGGCATGTGGATGCCGCAGCTGTAACCGTAGGCGATAAAGGGCGGCATGACATTCAATAGTTTCTGCCCCCGGTGGAACAGGCGGCTCTGGGCGGCAAACTCCTGCGCAAGGGCGTTAAAGTTGCGGTCGGTCAGCATGACACCCTTGGGGGAACCGGTAGTGCCGCCGGTGTGCACCACTACGCAGACGTGCTGGGGATCGTAAGGCTCTGCGGCGGTGCTCTGCCCCTTGCCTGCGGCGATAAAATCTTTCCAGCGCAGTACATTGGAGGCGTAGCGGTTTTTATCAGGCTTTGTCAGCTTATAGCCAACAGCCATGTGCAGCGGCAGGCTGTCGGCGGGGCTGAGCACCACTACCCGCTCGACGCTGGTGCGCTTTGCTGCCTGATGGCAGCGGGCGTAGACTACGTTCAGGCAGATGAGCAGGCGGGACTCCACCTCTTCAATATACTCCCGGATGCCATCGGTACTGTAACGGGGGTCGACCAGATTCAGGGTGGCGCCCAGCAGATCGGCAGCATAGAAGCAGTAGATGACCTCCGGTGTCATCACGCTGACCACCGTGATGATATCACCCTTTTTCACCCCCAGCCCGCGCAGAGCAGCAGCGGTCTTTTTTACCTGTACGATCAGGTCGGCATAGCTGAGTTTGCGACCGTAGTATTCCAGCGCCGTTTCGCCCAGATGCCGGTCATTATTGCGGCAGACCAGCTCAAAGGCGGTGCAATCCGGCACGGTCTGGTTGATATACTTTTCGTCATAATACTTCAGCCATGGTCTTGCCACCGAGGCATAGACCGGCTCGTGGGTATTTTTTGTCATAGGACCAAAACCTTTCTTCTTTTCCATCCAGAGCAGCTCTTGCGCGCAGCAACGTTTGCAGCGTCCGTAAAAGGCAGCCTGCCATGGAGGAAAGCTGCCGGGATGCGGGCTGTCTCAGCGAGAGAAAAAACCCTCTTTTGGTATTGTAGTAGAACGAAGGTTGAAAGTCAATGAACAAACCGGACTTTGTTTACAATGGAACAGGATTGTCTATCAGCTTTTTTGCGGAAGAAGCACAGGCGCAAACTTGCGCAGACCAGGGGGAGGGGGGCTGTTATGGGAGCGCATTTTGCCAAAATATGCAAAAACTCCGGGCAGAGCAGGGGAGGATATCATGCAAAAAATACATCCTTGAAAAAAGCGGAATTAACCTATTGACAAACTGGGTAGAACGGGATATAATGCAAACATCCAATCCACCAGTCTTGTGGGGAAATGAAACAGAGACTCCCCGGCGGGTGGATACCATAGAGGAATGGAAAAGTTTTACCGGAAGGAGGGCACAAAGATGAAGCTGATCTGGAAAGAACTGCTGCACGCGAATTATCGCTGTGGGCGAATGCGTACCAACCGGGCACAGGCATCGGATGTGTATTGTAAGTTGCCCTCGGCTGCACGAATGTGTACCCGAATGTAACAGCAGCTCCGATGGACCACACTGCCCGGTGCGCCTTTAAAAACGCATCGGGAATTTTTATACATGACAATAATACTCTTTGTATATAAAGAGAGGTAAATAACAATGTCTGAATATAAATTTGAGACCCTGCAGCTTCATGTCGGTCAGGAGCAGGCCGACCCCGCCACCGATGCCCGTGCGGTGCCCATCTACCAGACTACATCTTATGTGTTCCGCAACAGCCAGCACGCTGCTGACCGCTTCGGTCTGGCTGATGCAGGCAACATCTACGGTCGTCTGACCAACTCCACGCAGGATGTATTCGAAAAGCGCATTGCAGCGCTGGAGGGCGGCGTTGCAGCACTGGCTACTGCCTCCGGTGCAGCTGCCATCACCTACACCATTCAGGCACTGGCACAGGCCGGTGATCACATCGTGGCGCAAAAGACCATCTACGGCGGCAGCTACAACCTGCTGGCGCACACCCTGACCCAGTTCGGCGTCAACACCACCTTTGTGGATGCCCACGACCTTGCACAGGTGGAGGCCGCCATCCAGCCCAATACCAAGGCTGTCTATCTGGAGACGCTGGGCAACCCCAACAGCGATATCCCGGATATCGACGCCATTGCCGCCATCGCCCACAAGCACGGCCTGCCGCTGGTCATTGATAACACCTTCGGCACGCCGTACCTCATCCGTCCCATCGAGCACGGTGCAGACATCGTGGTGCACTCTGCCACCAAGTTCATCGGCGGTCACGGCACCACGCTGGGCGGCATCATCGTGGACAGCGGCAACTTCGACTGGAAGGCCAGCGGTCGCTACCCCAACATTGCCGCCCCCAACCCCAGCTACCACGGCGTCTCCTTTGCAGATGCCGCAGGTCCTGCCGCCTTTGTCACCTACGTCCGCGCCATCCTGCTGCGTGACACCGGCGCGACTATCTCTCCCTTCAACGCCTTCCTGCTGCTGCAGGGCACCGAGACGCTGAGCCTGCGCATCGAGCGTCATGTGGAGAACACCAAAAAGGTGGTGGAGTTCCTTGCAAACCACCCGCAGGTGGAAAAGGTGAACCATCCCTCGCTGTCGGATCACCCGGATCACGCTCTGTACCAGAAGTATTTCCCCAACGGCGGCGCATCCATCTTTACATTTAATATTAAGGGCGGTCGCGAGGAAGCCTTTACCTTCATCGACAACCTGAAGATCTTCTCTCTGCTGGCTAATGTGGCGGACGTGAAGAGCCTTGTCATCCACCCTGCCTCCACCACCCACAGCCAGCTGACCGATGCAGAGCTGGCAGAGCAGCAGATCTACCAGAACACCATCCGTCTGTCCATCGGCACCGAGCACATCGATGACATTCTCGCCGATCTGGAAGCCGGTTTCGCAGCCGTCCGCGGCAAGTAAGCAGCGATTCTCTTTCCCGCAAAGGGAATGTGATCTTCCTTTTATTCCTGTCCAAGCCTCCATAAGCGTGCGACAAGACCCCCGGCTGCCCGCCGGGGGTCTTGTCATCCCGTTTATCTTTACGACCCAACCCGTGAAAATGCAATGCCGGAGCGTCCGCAGACGCTCCGGCATTGTGCTATTTTGAATGATTTTTCCTTTTGCTCAGCGGCCGATCAGCAGGTCGCGGCGGCAGCGCAGACCCACAGAGAGGGTGGCGCTGCTGCCCAGATGCCGCA
>CAVKCU010000077.1:0-6988 GCA_963654645.1 Clostridiales bacterium
GCAATGGTTCGGATTTGGGTTGCTTCGCTCCACCAAGAACTCCGGTATCCAATGGATATCGGAGTTTCTGTTTTATCTGCCACACAAAAGGGGTTGCAAGGGTGGATTCGAACGGCAACAGCGACGACCGCTGCCAGCGGCAGAAACAGGGAGGAGCTGTTGGGGCTGCGGCCAGCAGGATGCGCGTGCCGCCCAAGGCACGACGCAGCCGCTGGGAGCCGCGACCCGGGCTCCTTATTCTGCGCGGCTCGTGACATCCACCCGCGCCCACCAAGAACTCCGGTATCCAATGGGTACCGGAGTTTTTCTTTTACCCCGCCTTTTCCCTCTCCCGCAAAAAAACACTTGCAATTCCGGCGCACCGTGTTATGATACAAATTAAAAGGATGTATAAATCATCAAGCAACATTGAAACGGAAAGAGGGGCTGCACCCATGTATGTGGACTGGGAATACTACAAGATCTTCTACTATGTGGCAAAATACCAGAATTTCACCCGCGCGGCGCGGGTGCTGGGCAATAACCAGCCCAACATCACCCACGCCATGAACCGGTTGGAAAGCCAGCTGAACTGTGTGCTGTTCATCCGCTCCAACCGGGGCGTCACCTTAACGCCAGAGGGAGAGCTGCTGTACTCCCGCATTGCATCGGCGGCGGTGCAGATACAGGATGCAGAAGAGGAGCTGAGCGCCAGCGCCACGCTGGAACACGGTGCCATCAGCATCAGCGCCACCGAGACTGCTTTAAACATCTACCTGTCCGAAAAACTGCGCGCTTTCCATACCGAGTACCCGGGCATCCGGCTGCGCATCTCCAACCACTCCACCCCGCAGGCGGTGCAGGCAGTGCGCAACGGCGAGGTGGATTTTGCCATCATAACCACCCCTGCAGAGGCGGACGCAGGGCTGAAAATGGTAGAGCTGATGCCCTTTTACGAGGTCCTTGTGGGCGGCAGGACCTTTACGGCGCTGGCCAGCCAGACTTTGAGCCTGAAGGAGCTGGCGGGTTATCCTCTGATCTGTTTGAACGAGGAGAGCATGACCCGCAGCTTTTACCGGCAGTTCTTTCTGGAGCATGATGCGGTGCTGAAGCCGGACACCGAGGCTGCCACCACTGACCAGATGCTCACGCTGGTCAAAAGCGAGCTGGGGCTTGCCTTTATGCCGGAACCTATGGCAGCGCCCCTGCTGGCAAGCGGGGAGCTTGTGCAGCTGCACTTGCAGGAGATCATCCCCTCCCGCTCCATCTGCCTTGTCTACGACCATCACCGCCCGCTGAACACCGCCGCCCGGAAATTCCAGCAGCTGCTGACCAAAGCCAGTGCACGGAGCACAGAGCACAAATAATGCAAATACAGCAAGGGGCTGCTGCACGCCATTGGTGCAGCAGCCCCTTTTCTCTTATTTTTTTACGCTCTGCTTCAGCTCACGCTGTTCCTCCTGCAGCTCCCGCTTCAGGGTACGGTCGATCTCCCGGGTCTCCTGCCGGATGGCAGTCAGGTCCTTTTCGATGACCGGGTTCTCTTCCAGTTCCTCCCGGATGAACATCAGCGCAAAGCTGACCAGCAAGAAGCAGCAGGAGATCCAGATGGCTCTGCCGCCCAGCTGCGCCGCGCTCTTGCTGCCCAGCCCTGCCCCCAGCGCGAACAGGAATATGATACCGAAGTACCGCACCATCCGGTCCTTTGCGCGGGGCTCGTGGGTCTTACTCCAGAGGCAGAAGGCCTCAACGCCGCTGCGCAGGTCGCCGATGCACATGGTGCTGGCAAAGGCGTAGCCGTCCACCTTGCGGAAGGCTTGCACCTGCATAGCGCAGGAGAAGGAAACGATGGCATTTGCCAGCAGGTTCAGCGATTGCGGCAGAAAGCCTACCGCGAACAGCAGCAGCACCTCGCCCAGCACCACCAGCTGCCGCCAGTGCAGCCGCTGCAGCAGCTGAAACTGCTCCCGCATTTTTTCTGCGACCAGCACCCCCAGAGCAAAGGCGCACAGGGGCACCAGATAGTGCAGCACCTTATCCCACTGACCATCCATGATATTGGCGCTCAGCAGCACGATATTGCCGGTCTGCGCATTGGCAAATACCTTGCCACGGAACAGATAGGTGTAGGCGTCCTGCAGGCCGCCGGACAGCGAAAGGAACACTGCCGTAAGAAAGGACTCGGACATTTGTCCGTGATGCTTTGTTTTCATACTTTTACCCTCTTTTCGGGCTCTATTATAATACATTTTACGGCAGTTTCTGATATCAGTTTTACATGCCTGCCATGTTTACCGCCCCCAAAAGGGCAAAAGGCGTAGGAGCCCTTCCCTATTTCACCGCAATCTGTTAGAATAAGGAAGGAGAATATTACATACCGGAAGGAGTTTTTTAGTATGAAGATCGCAATTCCTTATGAAAATGGTCAGGTGTTCCAGCACTTCGGTCACTCCGCACAGTTCAAGCTTTACACCGTTGAGGAGAGCCGTATTACCAGCGCCGAGGTGGTCTCCACCGATGGGCAGGGTCACGGTGCACTGGCGGGCTTTCTGGTGCGCAACGGCGTGAACGTGCTGCTGTGCGGCGGTATTGGCGGCGGGGCGCAGATGGCGCTGGCACAGGCTGGCATCCAGCTGTGCGGCGGCATCACCGGCGACGCTGACAGCGCTGCAGCGGCTTATCTTGCCGACACGCTGGTCTTTGACCCCAACGCCCGCTGCACCCACCACGACCACGCGGAGAGCCACAACTGCGGCGCTCACGCCTGCCATGCCGACAAGGGCGGCTGCACCGGCAGCTGCCACTGAGCAGTATCTTTTACGGCACAGCCGGGTCTGCGGGTTCGGCTGTGCCGCTTTTTTATGTTCAGTATGTAAAAAGCATATCGTGACTATATGCAAGATACTTTTTACACATTCTATTTTCTCTCGTATAATAGGCAGCGCGGTCTGAGACCGCACAAGGGAATTTAAAGAAGAAGGTTATGAAGTATTATGCTTACCGCTGTTACTGGAATCAACTGGGGCGATGAGGGCAAGGGCCGCGTCATCGACCTGCTGGCCGAACACGCCGACATCGTTGCCCGCTATCAGGGCGGCAACAACGCCGGCCATACCGTCGTCACCGAAAAGGGTAAGTTCATCCTGAATCTGCTGCCTTCCGGCATCCTCCACCCGGATGTGACCTGTGTGCTGGGTACCGGCATGGTGATTGACCTCGATCACCTCGCAAACGAGATGCAGGCCATCGAAGCTCGTGGTGTGGAAGTCAGCCCCAAGAACCTGAAGCTCTCCGATAAGGCCACCATCTCCATGCCATGGCACAAGGTGCAGGACGGGCTGGAAGAAGACCGCCTTGCCAAGAAAGGCAGTGCTTTTGGCTCCACCCGCCGCGGCATCGCCTACGCTTACAGCGACAAGTACCGCAAAAAGACCCTGCGTCTGGGCGACCTTTTGCATCTGGACGAGGAGCGCGTCCAGAACCGCCTGCACATGATCCTGGAATCCAAAAATCTGGAGCTTGCAGGCTGCTACCATCAGGAGCCCATGAGCTACGATGCTCTGCTGGAGTGGTGCCGGATGCAGGCCGGACAGTTTGCGCCCTTCATTTGTGACGTGGGTGTTTTTTTGCAGCAGGCGCACGACAGCGGCAAGCGCATCGTGCTGGAAGCGCAGCTGGGCGCAATGCGGGATATCGACTACGGCATCTTCCCGTTCACCTCCAGCTCCAATACGCTGGCGGCATACGCGCCGCTGGGTGCAGGCATCCCCAACTGCAGGCTTGACCATGTGGTGGGCGTGCTGAAGGCCTATTCCACCTGCGTGGGCGCAGGCCCCTTTGCGGCGGAAAATGCCATGGGCGAAGCTTGGAACGAGCAGCTGCGCAAGGCTGGCGGCGAGTACGGCGCTGCCACCGGGCGTCCCCGCCGGGTAGGTCCCTTTGACTGCGTGGCAAGCCGGTACGGTCTGGCATGTCAGGGTGCGGACAAGATCGCCCTGACCAAGCTGGACGTGCTGAGCAGCATGAAGGAGATCCCCGTGATCACCGGTTATACGCTGGACGGCGCTGAAGTCCCCCGCTTCGACCCGCTGTCCGACCTTGACCGTGTGCAGCCGGTGGTCACCATGCTGCCGGGCTGGAATAAGGACATCTCCGGCTGCAAGAGCTGGGACGCGCTGCCCAAAGCCGCAAAGCAGTATGTGGAGTTTCTGGAAAAGCAGCTGGGTCACGAGATCCAGTTCGTTTCCACCGGTGCCGAGCGCGAGCGGTTTGTGCTGAAAGGAGAATGGCTGTGAGACACTTTATTGAACCCAACAGCTTTTCTCTGGCTGAGCAGCTGGCACTGCTCGACCTTGCCGACCGGATGGAAGCTGACCCCGCACCCTATGCCCATCTGTGCGATGGACGCATTCTGGCTACCCTGTTCTACGAGCCCAGCACCCGCACCCGTCTTTCCTTCGAGTCCGCCATGCTGCGGCTGGGCGGCAAGACGCTGGGCTTTGCAGGGGCGCAGCTTTCCAGCGCCAGCAAGGGCGAGACGGTGGCTGACACCGCCCGCGTGGTGAGCAACTACGCCGACATCATTGCCATGCGCCACCCCAAGGAGGGTGCACCGCTGCGCGCCTCCCAGTGTGCCCGTGTGCCGGTGATCAATGCCGGTGACGGCGGTCACGCCCACCCCTCCCAGACCATGATCGACCTGATGACCATCCGCCAGCGCAAGGGGCGGCTGGATCATCTGACCATCGGCTTCTGCGGCGACCTGAAATTCGGCAGGACGGTGCACTCCCTCACCGCCGCGCTGAGCCAGTTCGAGGGCAACCGCTTCGTGTTCATCTCGCCGGAGGAGCTGCGCATCCCGCAGTACCTCAAGGACGAGACCCTGACCCCGCTGCACCAGACCTACAAGGAGACCGCCGATCTGGAAGCCGAGCTGCCCGGGCTGGATGTGCTGTACATGACCCGCATCCAGCAGGAGCGCTTTTTCAACGAGGAGGACTATCTGCGGTTAAAGGGCTGCTACCAGCTGGACGCAAAAACGCTGGCGCTGGCAAAGCCCGACACACCGGTGCTCCATCCCCTGCCCCGCATCGATGAGATCAAGCCGGAGATCGACAGCGACCCCCGCGCCGCCTATTTTGATCAGGTGCACAACGGCGTGTATATTCGCATGGCGATCATCCTTGCCCTGCTGGGCATTGCCGACCCTGTCACTGGAAAAAAAGTGTTGGAAGCCTAAAGATCCGTATGCAAAAACGGGCTGCCGTGCAGACATTGCACAGCAGCCCGTTTTATGTTGTTTTATGCCTTATGCCTTCTCGATGGTGATGCTCCACTCGCTGGTCATGGCCTCGTCCGGCTCCAGCACCTCGTGCTTGCCTTCCTCGTTCACGCTGTTTGCCCAGCCGTTCCACGGCTCCATGCAGACAAAGCTCTCGGCATCCTGCTGCCACAGCACGCCGTTGTCAAAGGTCTCGTCCGCGTCCACGGTCACCTTATGACCGTTGCCCTTGTCGGTAAAGGTCATGGGGAACTGCACACCGGTCAGCAGACGGATGGTGTTGTCTGCGCCCTCCTTGCGGGTCAGGGTGATCTTTTCCGGGGCTGCGGGCTGCTCGCCCTTGGCGTTTTCGGAGCAGGTGGCGCACTTGATGTCGAACTCCACATTCTCCAGCTTGGAGGCGGTAAAGTAGGGGTGGTAGCCGAAGCTGAAGGGCATATCCGTGTTGCCCTCGTTGATGACGGTCAGGCTGACCAGAGCCTTGTTGCCCTCCAGATTATAGTTGACCAGCAGGGTGAAATCGAAGGGGTAGAGGAACTTGGTCAGCGGGGTGGACTCCAGTGCCAGTGTCACGCCGTCCGGGCCAACGCTTTCCACTTCCCATGCGCACAGGTCGGCAAAGCCGTGGGTCTCCATGGGGTAAGCCTTGCCGTCAAAGATGTGCACGCCGTTATCCGGGTTGCCGCAGCTGGGGAACAGCACCGGCACGCCAAAGCGGGGGCGGTTGCACTCCGAGAAATTGGGGCGGCGGGTCCAGACGAATTCCTCGCCGTCCAGCGTAAAGCTGGTGATCATACCGCCGCGCTCGGGGGTGATGGTGAGGGCGGTCTTTGCCTCGGGGTCGGTGATGACGTACTGCTCGTAGCAGGCGCCGTTCTCGGTGATGTACCGGGTGGTGATCTGATTCATAAGTAAAAGCCTCCTATTATTGCCGCCGGGTCGCCCCTGCGGGTCATTTTTCTTGCTCGGTCTGTTCCGGCTGCTGTTCCTTTAACTTTTGGAAGTAGTAATCGATGCCGTAGCGGATAAAATACTTGATCAGCCGCACCGCACCGTAGATCAGCGCTGCATAGATCAGCAGAGAAAACAACACTGCGCCATTTGCACCCATATAGAACACTTCCTTTCCGTTTTCATGCACAAAAAGGCTGCCGTACCGCTTTTTTGCCGTACAGCAGCCCTTTTTCAGTTACAGAACCACGCCGTCCTTGAAGATGGAGATCTCGCGGAAGCCGTGCTTTTCCGCCTTGGTCTTCTCGCCGCTTGCCACGCGGATGACCAGATCCAGCAGATCCTTTGCAGCCTCGTCGATGGTCTTTTCACCGTCTGCGATGACACCGGTGTTGAAATCGATCCAGCCGCCCTTCTTCTCTGCCAGCGGGGTATTGGTGGAGATCTTCAGGGTGGGAGCCGGTGCGGAGAACGGGGTGCCGCGACCGGTGGAGAACAGGATCAGGTGTGCGCCTGCTGCCGTCATGGCGGTGGCGGAAACCAGATCGTTGCCGGGACCGTAGAGCATATTCAGGCCCTTGGTCACCACGGGGTCGCCGTAGCCGATGACGTCCATGATGGGGGCGGTGCCGCCCTTCTGCACGCAGCCGCAGCTCTTATCCTCCAGCGTGGTGATGCCGCCGGCCTTGTTGCCCGGAGAGGGGTTATCGTACACCACCTCATTGTGGCTGATGAAGTAATCCTTGAAGCCGTTGATCATGTGCTCGGCCTTGACGA